>NZ_JAJBUX010000073.1 GCF_020860125.1 Cloacibacillus sp.
TGTGAAGGTATAGATAAAAAGGATACGCCGCTGAAAATCCGCCGGTGCGATGGCCACAACGGCGATATTTTTATAAACAAAGGCACTGCCGCCGCTGCGGCTCCGGATGAAATGACGCTAAGAGATACAAGGCAGTACTCTTATTCTTCCGCACTATCTTGGTCTTTTTATGTTGACAAAACCTAAAAGAGTTTTTATATATATACTATTGTGAAAAATATGATAGAATGTCAGAAATCCAAATAAGGCATATGATATAGACGGTGAGATAAAATGGCGGAGGAACAAGAAAGTTCATCTTTAACAGGCGAAATTGAAACGCTGCGCAGGCAGCTCCGGTACTATCAGGAGTATGACCAGCTCACGGGCATTTTCAATAAAGCCGCGTTTTGCAAAAAATGCGCGGAACTCATATCCATGCCTCACGGCAGTCCGTTCGACGTAGTCTGCATTGATATAGAGCGGTTCAAACTCGTCAACGACATCTACGGCATGGAGCGCGGCGACTCGCTGCTTTGCCACGTCGCGCGCGGGCTTGAGCGCAAATTCGGCTGTAGAGGCGGTATTATCGCACGCATCGCGAGCGACGTATTCGCCCTCCTGATATCGCATGAGGCGGAAGGTATACTGGAGAGTGATATTCTCAGTATATTCAAAAGCTGTCCGGTAGAGATGTCGGTCATGCCGTCCATCGGCGTCTGCCGCGCCGATAACGATACGCCGGTGGAGAAGCTCTGCGACTGGGCCGTCATGGCTCTTGACTCTGTGAAGCACAACTATATGCGTCATATCGCCGTGTATAACAGCGATATCCGTTCGATGCTGCTCGAAGAGCAGGAGATTCTCAGCAGCATGGAGTCGGCGCTCGAAAAAAAGGAATTTACGATATATTTTCAGCCTAAATGCAATATGACGATGGGAAAGATAATCGGCGCGGAGGCGCTTGTGCGCTGGGTCCATCCCGAAAAGGGCGTCATTTCGCCGGCCTCTTTCATCCCGATATTCGAAAAGAACGGTTTTATCAAACGGCTGGACAGCTATGTGTGGGAAGAGGCGGCAGCCTGGCTTCGCCGTCTCATTGACGCTGGCGGTAAACCGCTGCCCGTATCGGTCAACATCTCGCGCACTGACTTTTTCGGTATGGATGTATGTGACACGCTCATGACGATACTCCGCCGCTATGACATCAGCCCAGAGCTGCTGGAACTCGAGATCACGGAGAGCGCCTACGCGGACCGGCCGCAGGAGATCATCAACACCATAATGAAGCTTATGAACAACCGGTTCACCATACTTATGGACGACTTTGGCAGCGGTTATTCGTCGCTCAACATGCTTAAAGATATCGATGTCAACGTGCTTAAGATAGATATGGGCTTCCTGCGCCGCGACAGCCAGAAGAGCCGCGATATTCTCAAATCTGTCGTGCGTATGGCGAAGTGGCTGAATCTGCCGATGATCGCCGAGGGTGTGGAGACGAAAGATCAGGTAGATTTTCTTCTCACGATCGGCTGTGTCTACGCGCAGGGATATTACTATTACAGGCCGATGACGGCGGAGCAGTTCTTGAATTTGATCAACGCTCCCGAGAAGATGGACTACCAGAACGGCGGTAAGCTGATTCCCGTACAGAACCAATATCTTGATTTTCACGAGCTATTTAACCGCGATATGATGAGCGACAGGCTCATGGGCAACATCTTGGGAGCGATCGCCATCTATTCCTTTGACGGAGAAAAGCTCTATCTGCTGCGCGGCAACGAGGAATATTTCAAGCTGCTGCGCCGCGCGGGAGTCACGAATGATATGGCGCAGGACATTATGCCTACCGTTGCGGAACGGGACCGCCCGCTGCTGGTGAAATCATTGAAGCAGATTCAGGGGGCCTCCGATGAAGGCAGCGTTGAGGTTACGGTGCGTCCATTCGTGGGGGTTACCGATTTTTGGATACAGATGCGCCTCTTCCATCTCGCTAAAAAGGGCGAGGATGAGATATATTACGCGGCGCTCGCCGATGTTACGGAGCAGATGGAGGCGATAGAGACGCTGAGGATCAGCGAACAGCGTTTCAGGCTGGCTATGGAGGCTACCAACATCGCGATATTTGAGCTGGATGTCCGGACGAGGGTCGCCACATATTCGGAATATACGCGAAAGACTTTCGGGCTCGACGCCACCGTCACTAACGCTCCCGAGGGATTTATCGAGCAGGGTACGGTGTGCGAGGAATATATCGACAGATTCAGAGGAATATACGAGGCCATCTATCGTGGGGAGAAAAAGGCCTCTTGCGTGATACGCGCCATATTGGGCGACGGAAAGTTTGCCTGGAACCGTGTGTCGCTTACCGCGATACAGGACCGGAACGGTAAAACGGTGAAGGCGATCGGTATCGTTGAGAGAGTTCCATTTGACCCTAAGCTGTGGATAGAGCCGAAATAAATCAGGCGGCGCAGCAGATATCCGCGCCGTGTCCGGCAAAATTCAAGCATGTGAAAGATGTGGTTGCAATGTGGTTGGCAATGTATCATTACTGTTTAAAAATCCATATATACGGCGGCGACGCCGCTCTTGAGAGCGAGCTGCAGGCTGTCGCGCCTCTTGAGAGGTTTGAACATGAGATCAGGATCTTCGACCATATAACGGTGGAGAGCCTTGCGGAATGCGACGTTGCGGTATTCGATCTGCCGGTGGAACGACCGTGCCGCGAACTGCGCGGAATATGTAAAAAAGGCGCTGAACTTGTATTCTGCGCCGATCTCCGCGAAGGTCTGCCGGAATGGGCGGCGGATTTTGACGACATCTGGCAGAGGCCGTTTACGCCGGGGCTGACCGGCTTCCATTTTCGCCGTCTGTTGGAACGTATCAAACTAAAAAAGGATAAATGGTTTGTCTCGAACTGCCTTGACGTGGCGATGGACAGCGTTCCGGATCTTATCTGGTTCAAAGACGTACGCGGCGCGCACCTGAAGGTAAACAACGCCTTTTGCAGCGCCGTGGGCAAGACAAAGAACGACGTTCAGGGCAGAGGGCATTACTATATATGGGATTTGAAGCAGGAGGAATATGAGCAGGGCGAATATGTCTGTCTTGAAACCGAAGAGATAGTGCTGCGTGAGAAAAAGACCCGCGCCTTCGACGAAAAGGTAAAGAGCAAACATGGCCTGCGGCAGTTCAAGACCTATAAATCCCCGATCTTCGACGAAGATCATCAGGTGGTCGGGACTGTGGGCATCGCGCATGACGTTACCGACCTGAAAAATATGCTGACCGAGCTTGAGATCGTGCTTGGCAGCATGCCCTTCGGCATTTTGATAAAGGACAGCGACGGCACTATTGCGAGCGCTAATGAAAGGTTCCTGCGTTATTTCGGACTTGAGGAAGGGCAGATACTGGGGCGTAATTACGCCGTCTGGAAGCATGATACGCTTGGCGGCAATATGCGGATAACTGATGATGGCGTCGCGGAGGCTGCCATAGATATCAACGGCGATAAAATGATATTGGAGATCCTGCGGGAAGAGATACGGGATATCTTTGAAAATCAGGTTGGGGAGCTCTATATCTACCGTGACGTGACGACGGAGCGTATGCTTGAGGCCCAGGTGCTCCACGATTCAAACACGGATTTTCTTACCGGACTGTACAACCGGCGCTATTTTTACGAATATGTGAATAAGAACCGCGGGCGTAGGCCCATTTGTTTCATATACATAGACCTCGATAACTTTAAGAAGGTCAACGACACGCACGGCCATCAGGCAGGCGATGAAGCGCTCGTCGCCACCGCCGATATCCTGCGTTCCTGTTTCCCTGACGCCTTTATCGCGCGGCTTGGCGGCGATGAATTTATCATTTCTTTGATCGGAGACTGCGAGATCGCCGCGGTGGAAAAACGCGCCGGATCGCTGCTGCGGAATATGAACGAGGCATTCAGCCACCACCCGCTCTTCAATATCCTCTCCGGAAGCATCGGCATCGCGAGGACGGAGGACCCCTCGGTCGATATAGATACGCTGCTGCGGCAGAGCGACATCGCCCTATATGAGGTGAAGCGCGGCGGCCGCGCCGGCTACTGTGTCTTTCCGCTTAAGTGCTCCTCCATGCCGGGATGACTGCCGGTCTCTGTTTTAGGATATGCGAAAAAGCCGCGCTGTGAGGCGCGGCTTTTTGTGTGGAAAAATTTTGTACCCGAATAGCTGGTGCGGCTTTTGCGTAAGGTTACGCCTTCACCCCAACCATGATGTCGGAGGCTTTGATTATCGCGCAGACCTCTTTGCCCTCTTTGAGGCAGAGGCGTTCGGTGCTGGCCTTGGTGATGATGGAGGCGATCTTTTCGCCGCCGGCGAGGGTCACGAGGATCTCGCAGTTTACCGCTCCCTCTGTCACGGCGGTGATTTTGCCTTTGAGCTGGTTGCGTGCCGAGAGCTTCAGCCCGCCCTCGCCTTCGCCGATCATCACGTTTGAGGCTTTGATCACCGCATAGGCTTCGGCGCCCTCTTTGAGGCCGAGGTTCTCGCAGCTGGTCTCGGTGATGATTGAGGTGAGCATCGTGCCGTCCGCGAGGCGAAGCGATACTTCGTCGTTGACGGCTCCCTTTTTAACAGCGGCAACAGTAGCTTTTAGCTGATTGCGTGCACTAAGATTCATGAAAAATCTCTCCTTTTTTATATCGATACTATATTATCTATTATTGCCCGGTTTATCTGCGTTGTCAAGTTTAAGCGCATAAAAATTCCTTTTTTGCGCCGTCTATTTTATCCTCGTGGCCCTCGTCGAGTTGAGGATCGCGAGCAGCGCGACGCCGACGTCGGCGAATACCGCCTCCCATAGGCCTGCTAGCCCCGCGACGCCGAAGATAAGGAATATACCCTTCACGCCGAGAGCCATCACGACGTTTTCCCAGACGATGGCGCGCGTCTTTTTCGCGATGCGCAGCAGATCCGCCACTTTGGCGGGGGAGTCGTCGAGTATCACGGCGTCGGCCACCTCGACGGCGACCTGCGAGCCGAAGCCGCCCATGGCGATCCCCGTTTCGGAGGTGACGAGCACGGGGCCGTCGTTAACGCCGTCACCGACATATATCGTCTTTTTTGTGTCGCCGTGACAGATGTCTTTCAGCGCGTCGACCTTGTCGCCCGGCAGCAGCTCCGCCTTGTAACCGTCAAGCTTCAGCTCTCTCGCGACCGCCGTCGCCGTATCGTTGCGGTCTCCCGTCAGCATGTAGACGCCTTTGATGCCGAGGCGGCGCAGTTCGGCGACTGTCTCCGCCGATTCGGGGCGTATCTCGTCGGCGACGACCATCGAGCCCATGTATCTGCTGTTTTTCATGACATGAACGATGGTGCCATGTTCGCCTATCTCCGGCGCCGTCACGCCGAAATCCGCCATCAGCGCGGCGTTGCCCGAGGCGACTGTGTCGCCGCCGAGACGGCAGATCATTCCCTTGCCCGGTATCTGTGTTATCGAGGCGCCAGCGGGAACGGGGCGTTCGCCGGCGGCGGCCATGATCGATTTCGCCACCGGATGGGTGGATCCGTTTTCCGCCAGCGCCGCGGTGTCGAGCAGCTCGCGTTCGCTTACCCCCGGGGCTGGCAGAGTCTTGGCCAGCCTGAACCGTCCGTATGTGAGGGTGCCGGTCTTGTCGAATACCGCGATATCGACATTGCCCACGGCGTCGAATACGTTCGCCCCTTTCACGAGGATGCCGTTCTTGGAGGCCGCGCCGATGCCGCCGAAGTAGCCGAGCGGTATCGAGATGACGAGCGCGCAGGGGCAGGAGATGACGAGCAGGACCAGCCCGCGGTATATCCATTCGTGCCAGCTGCCGTAACCCGCCAGCGGAGGCAGGGTCATCACCGCGGCGGCGAGGAAGAACACGGCGGGGGTGTACCACTTGGAGAATCTGGTGATGAAGCGCTCCGTCGGAGACTTGCGTTCGACGGCGTTCTGCACCATTTCAAGCATCCGCGCGATGGTCGAATCCTCAAAGGGCCCCGCCGCCTCGATTAACAGCAGCCCGTCGAGCGAGAGCGTGCCTCCGTGTACCTCGCTGCCACTTGACACGGCGGCGGGCATGGATTCGCCGGTGATCGCCGAGGCGTCGATCTGCGAGACGCCGTTTACCACATGGCCGTCGATGGGGATTATCTCTCCGGGAAGCACCTGCACGATGTCTCCCTTCACGATCTCCTTCGGGTCCTTTTCAACGATCTTATCGCCGACCACCAGCCGCGCCGTCATCGGTTTCTGCGCGAGCAGCGCCTTTATCGAGCGGCGGGAGTTGGCGGAGGCGCGTTCCTGAAATGCCTCGCCAAGGCGGTAGAAGAGCATGACTCCGACCGCCTCCGACATCTCGCCGATGGCGATCGCGGCCAGCGTCGCGCCGCCCATCAGCGTGAACTCGTTGAAGATATCGCCTTTGAAGAGCGCTTTGAGGGCCGTCTTTAAGACGGGAACGCCAGTCGCGAGGTAGAGGATGATGAAGAGGGCATTGAAGAGCCAGGCTGGCGCGATCTGCGGCGCGAGCTCCTCAAGCAGCAGCGCGGCTAAAAAGATGACGCCCGCGACCGCGAGAAAGGTTATCTCACGGCGGAACTCGGCCTGCTGTTCCCTCTCGTCCTCTTCGTTTTCGCTGAATATATTGTCGAGCGCATGGCACGAGGCGCAGCCGCAGCCGCTGTCATGTCCGTGTACGTGGTGGTGCGCATGATGATCGTCGCGGCCCCTGCATTCGGGATCGCAGCAGCCATGCACCCGGCATTCATGTTCGTCTTCGTGATGATGGTCGTGGCTCATGTTTTCTTTTATCTCCCGTAAGAAAGGGCCGCCCGAAAGCGGCCCTTTTGAATTTTATGCGAACTCTATCGTGTCCCCGCTTCTGACCTTTCCGCCCTTTATCACCTTGGTAAAGATGCCCTTCTTCGGCATTATGCACTCGCCCGTCTGCTTAAAGACCTCGCAGTGCGAATGGCACTCTTTGCCGATCTGCGAGACCTCGAGCAGCGTCTCGCCGACCTTGAGCCTGTCGCCGATCTTGAGCTGGCCGAGGTCGAAGCCCTCGGTAGTGAGGTTCTCGGCGAAGCTGCCCGGTACTAGGTTCGGCAGTTTGGCCATCATCGTGCGGATGTCTTCCATCGAGATGAGGCTTACCTGGCGGTGCATAAATCCCGCGTGGGCGTCGCCCTCGAGGCCGATGCCCTCGATGAGCGTGCCCTCGCCGATCTCATGCTTTATCATGCCCTTTTTAGGGGCGCTGCAGACGGCGATTATCTTACCCTTTTTATTCTGCAACACGGTGGTCCTCGCTTACGAAGCGCTCCTCTTCCTCTTCCTCATGGCCGCCGCAGGCACCGCCGCACGCCGTGCAGTTGCCGGGGAAGGCCAGTCCTTCGGGCAGCTTCCCGTCTTTGCGCATATAGTAGTCGGCCACCGCCGCCTGGATGCCCTCCTGCGCGAGCAGCGAGCAGTGGAGCTTCACGGGGGGCAGTCCGCCCAGGGCGTCGGCGACGTCCTTGTTGTTTATCTTGAGAGCTTCGGCAATCGTCTTGCCTTTCGCGAGCTCCGTCACCATCGAGCTGGTGGCGATTGCCGCCGCGCAGCCGAAGGTTTCAAATCTAATGTCCTCGATCACCTCGGTCTCGGGGTTAATCTTGAGGTAAATTTTCATTACGTCTCCGCAGGTGGGGTTTCCGACCTCGCCGATCGCGTTCGCGTCGTCGAGCTTGCCCGCGTTGCGCGGATTCATGAAATAATCTACTACTTTCTGGTTGTACATGACATCATCTCCTCATCCTGGTTACTTTTTATAAAACGGCGACATCGCGCGGAGCTTTTCCACTATCTCGGGGAACTTCTCAAGCACGTAGTCGATATCTTCTTTTGTCGTGTCGTGGCTCATCGTGAGACGCACCGAACCGTGCGCCGTAGTGTGGTCGAGCCCGGTGGCGAGCAGCACGTAGCTCGCTTCAAGACTGCCGGAGGTGCAGGCTGAGCCGCTGGAGGCGGCGATGCCCGCCGCGTCGAGCAGAAGCAGCATGCCCTCTCCCTCGATGTATTTGACCGTAAAGCTCGTGTGGAAGGGCAGGCGGGCGTCTCCTGTAGCTCCCGTGAGATGCGACTCCGGTATCCTTGAAAGGACGCCGTTGATGAAATAGTCGCGCAGCTGCGCGAGCTTCTTGTCATCGCCGCGCTCCAGACGCTCCTTCGCGATCTCCACCGCCACGCCGAAGCCGACGATCCCGGGAACGTTTTCCGTTCCGGAGCGGAGTCCAAACTCCTGACCGCCGCCGTGGAGTGTCGGGATCAGCTTGACGCCCCTGCGGACATAGAGCGCGCCGAGCCCCTTCGGGCCGTACATTTTGTGCGCCGCCATCGTCATCATGTCTATTGGCAGCTGCTCTACGTCGATCTTGATATGTCCCGCCGCCTGCACGCCGTCGACATGGAACATTACGCCGTGCCTGCGGCAGACCTCGCCGAGCTCCTTAACGGGCTGGATCGTACCGATCTCGTTGTTGGCGAACATGATCGTCGCCAGTATCGTATCGGGACGGATCGCCGCCTCAAGGTCGGCGGGAGAGACAAATCCCTTGCCGTCGACGGGGAGGATCGTATATTCAAAGCCCATCTTACCAAGCCATTTGACGGTGTCGAGGATGGCGTGGTGTTCGATGGAGCTCGTGATTATATGGCTGCCCTTGCCCTTCTCTTTCAGCGCCCAGGCCGCCCCCTTGATAGCCAGGTTGTCGGCCTCGCTGCCGGCGCCTGTGAAGATGATGTCTGTGGGCTTTGCGTTTATCAGCGACGCCACCTGCGCGCGCGCGTTGTCTATAGCCGTGCGCGCCTCGCGCCCGAACTTATGGAGGCTGTTGGGGTTGCCGTACTTCTCGGAGAAATAGGGAAGCATCGCCTCCGTTACCCTTGGATCTACTTTTGTCGTTGCCGAGTTGTCAAGATATACTTCACGTGGTGCCATGCCAGTTCACCTCATAGAATTTAATTTTTATTCTTCTTGCCGCACCAGCAGTCCGGCCGGTGGCAGCTGTTATCCGACTGATTGACGAGGTCCTGAAAGGTGGTGCCGTCGTAGACGGCCTCAAGTGCCTCGCGCGCTTTGTCCCAGAGCGGCCGGAAGACGCAGTCCTCGTATAGCGAACAGTCGTCGTCCATGCGCGTCCCGCACTCCACAGGGCCGAGAGGACCCTGAATGAAGCGTATCACCTCGCCGACCGTTATCGCATCGGCAGGCTTCGCAAGAAAATATCCGCCATCCTTGCCGCGCGCGGAGTCTACTACACCGGCGCTTTTCAGACTGCTCAGAATATTTTCAAGAAAGCGAACGGGAATATTCTGCGCCTCGGCGACGGCGCCGATCTTGCAGGGGCCGTCTGTCTGACGGCGCGCAAGTTCATATATCGCTCTCAGTGCGTATTGACATTTTTGTGTGATCGCCATAATCCTCACCTTCTCTACCAACTTGGTGTAGATTACAATGCCCTGATATATTTGTCAAGAGCGGAGAGGGCGATTCTCGGGTAATTTTTTCTCTTTGCCCTGCCGCCGGGTATCTCCCGATGCCGTATAATATAGACGAAAACTTTTGAAGGGGCTGTTTCGATGAAACTTGTCACGATAAGGAACAATGGAAAGGAAGTCGCCGCGGTGGTTATCGAACGCGGTTTTGTGAGGATAGATACGCTTAACGAGGAAAAACGTTCCGACTGGCCGGAGAGGCTGGAAGAGCTTGTCTCCGGCGGGCATGCGGAGCTGCTCAACCGCTGGTATCTTGCTGGCGGCAGGACGATCCTTGAGAATATCAGCCGTAAGCTGATAGTGACGCCGGAGGCGGCGGAGGTCATCGGCGAGGTCTATAAGACTGCCGACGAGGATTAGAAGGGAGAACTGCGGAGGCGGTGACGGGGCCGCCGCTCCTTTTTTATCCGTTATCGCGGCCTGTTCCACGATTAGGCGAAATGGCCGTTTTTGCGGTAGGCAAAGAGCCGGAGCGCAATATTTTATCGGTGCTAGGATTATCGGCAAATACAGTCATTATATCCAAAGGGAAGAGGGTATAGAGTAATGGGAGAGAAAAAAATTACCATATTGAAGGACGGTCCCTACGAGGTGACGGGCGGCGTGCCCCTCAATGAGATGAGGATCGTTCCCAACGAGCGCGGAGAGTCCGTGGCCTGGATGAAGACAAGGGAATATCCGCCGCAGGAGAGCTACCATCTCTGCCGCTGCGGCCATTCAAAAAACAGGCCCTTCTGTGACGGCACGCACGCAAAGATACATTTCGACGGTACGGAGACGGCGGAAAATATCCCCTACGACGAGTCCTGCGAGATATATGAGGGCGACGGGATGACGCTGATGGATAAGAGGGAGCTCTGCGCCTTCGCGCGTTTCTGCGACCCCAACGGACAGGTGTGGGGGCTAATAGAGGACCGGAAAAACGCGGATCTCGCCGTTGAAGAGGCCTGTAACTGTCCCGCGGGGCGGCTTACGGTCGTGATAGACGGTGAGAAGGCCGAGGCGGAGCTTCCGCAGGAGATATCGCTTATAGATGACCACCCGAAGGGCAAACGCGGCCCCATATGGGTGAGGGGCGGCATTCCTATCATCGGTTCCGACGGCACGCGGTACGAGGTGAGAAACAGGGTGACGCTCTGCCGCTGCGGGCAGTCGCGCAACAAACCCTTCTGTGACGCCTCGCATATGACCGACCCTGAATCCGACGAGGATTAAGAGCCTTGATAGAGAGGGCCTGAGCGCATAAAAATAGAAAAGCCCGCTCAATGAGAGCGGGCTTTTCTGTATCTTTTAGTAGTTCTTAGAAGCCGGAGCCGTCGGTAGCGAACATGTTTTCGTAGGAGCCGGGGATCTGGAGTTTTTTGCGCAGCTGTATCTTCGGCATGCCGACGACGACGAGTCCCGACGAGGGGTCCACATGATAACGTTCGGCGTCAGCCTCTGGGTCGAAGCCTATTGAGGTGCCGTCCGGTATTACGTTATACGCGTCGACGATCACGCGGCGCAGACGGCAGTTTTCACCGATATGGACGTTCTGCCCGATGATCGTCTCTTCGATTACGGAGCCGGAGTTTATCACGCAGTTGCGCGAGAGCACGCTCTTGCGCACATACGCGCCAAGCACGCGGCTCGCCTCTGCACGGAGGCATCCGTCCACCGAGCAGGAGTGGTCGTTGGCGGGGTAGGTGAATCCCGGCGGATCCGAATAGGATACGGTTCTGATGGGCCACTGCTGGTTGTAGAGCGAGAGCGCCGAGGGGTGGCGCAGCAGGTCCATGTGCGCCTCCCAGTAGGCCTTGATGCTTCCCACGTCCTTCCAATAGGGGCGGTCGTCGCCGGGCAGTTTGTTGGTCGAAAAGTCGTAGGCCATGAGCTTGTAGCCCTTGAAGAGCATCGGCAGGATGTCGCGCCCGAAGTCGTGGGTGCTGTCCTTGCGCTCGTTGTCTGAGAGGACCGATTCTTCGAGGATCTCGCGCTCAAAGATGTAGTTGCCCATGGAGACGAAGCTGTAGCCGGGGCGTCCGGGAATCTCGGGGGGAACGGCGGGCTTCTCCACGAAATCTATGATGCGTCCCTCCGTGTCTGTCGCTATGCAGCCGAACTGGCTCGCCTCCGAGGAGGGGACGACGTAGGCCGCCACGGTGATGTCAGCGTTGTTGTCCATGTGATACGCCAGCATCTGCTCAACATCCATCTTGTAGATGTGGTCCGCGGCGAAGATGCAGATGCAGTCAGCGTCAAATAGCGTCACAAGGTGCATATTCTGAAAGATCGCGTCCGCCGTGCCTTCATACCAGCGTTCGCCGTCCCACATCTGCGCGGGGACGACATTGACGAAGAAGTCACGGCCGCGCAGCGCGCTCCCGAACTGCCAGCCCTTGCCGATATGCTCATGGAGCGACTGGCTCTTGAACTGAATGAGGCAGTAGATTGAAAAGAGCCCGCTGTTTACCATATTAGAGAGGGCGAAATCTATGATGCGGTATTTTGCGGCGAAGGGAACGGCCGGCTTAGCCCGATACCTTGTCAAAGGCATCAGGCGCTCGCCCTTTCCTCCTGCAAGGACCATTCCCAGTACGCGCCCATATTTTCCGTGAATCATAAAGATGACCTCCTTTTCAAAGGATTACGACTATGAAACTAGTTCTTATTGCCAGCGCCTATCTTATTAGACGTTATTATAGTCCATTTAAATATAAACGTCTATTAATCGGCGGTGATGACATCCCTGTACAGCGCCGCATATTCCTTCGCCGACGCGTTCCAGGAGAAGTCCTCCTTCATCGCGTTTCTTACGATTCTGTTCCATCGTTCGGGCTCCTCTTTTGCCGTGAGGGCGCGGTTGAGCGCCGCTTCCAGCTCGGAGATGCTGTAGTCGGCAAAGAGAAAACCGGTGCCGTCAGGCGAACTGTCAGCGTCGATGACGGTGTCGGCGAGGCCGCCGGTGGCGCGCGCCACCGGAACTGTGCCGTAGGCGAAGGCGATGAGCTGTGAAAGGCCGCAGGGCTCAAATAGGGAGGGCATCAGCAGGATGTCTCCCGCGGCGTAGGCTAGATGCGCCCTCTCCTCGCTGAAGGCCGTCACCGTGCGTACCGATGCGGAGTGAGCTGTCTCGAAGTCCGCGAGCTTCCTGTTGTAAAACTCATTGCCGGAGCCGATGATGAGGGCGTATATCTTATCGGGCATGAAGCGTTCCAATGCCTCGAGCATGATGTCGACGCCCTTCTGCTCGGTGAGGCGTCCGACGAAGATTATCAGAGGCCGTCCGTCGTCGTCCCAGCCGAAGCTCTCCATCAGCGCGCGGCGGCAGACCTTCTTGCCGTCGCGGCGGCTTATATCGTAGTGGGCCGGCAGCAGCGGGTCCTTGTGCGGGTTCCAAACGTCATAGTCGATGCCGTTCAGGATGCCGCGCAGCTTGCCCTTGTTTGTGGACATAACGCCGTCAAGGCCGAAGCCGCCGTCATGCGTCTGGATATCCCACGAATAGCTGGGGCTCACCGTTGTAATGGCCTCAGAGGTATTTATCGCGCCCTTCATAAGGTTGACTAGGCCGTAGAATTCAAGCGAGATGGGGTCAAGCGCGGAGAAGGAGTCCGGAATAAAGCCCCAGCCGTTGAGGCACTCCTGCTGGAAGAGACCCTGATGCGCCATGTTGTGTATCGTATAGACGGTGTCGAAGTCTCCGGCCATGGAGGCGTAGTGGCGGTGCCAGCGCAGGGCGCTGGGGATGATCGCCGTCGGCCAGTCGTGCGCATGGATGATCTGCGGCTTCCAGCGCGCGGCGCGGGAGAGTTCGAAGGCCGCGTAGGAGAGAAATATCATCGGCTCGGCGGTCGCGGCGCGCATCTCCTCGGGATAGATATTTTCGTTGTCGAAGAGCTCGTCGTTTTCGAGGATATATATCGGCAGCCCGTCGATGCTGGCGCGCCAGAGCTTCGCGGAGAGCGAGCGCCAGTTGAGCGCGACGGAGACCGTGCCCAGCGGGCGGCTTGGAAGCGCGGAGAGCTCCCGCGCCCTGTCGAGCACGCCGGGCCAGCCCGGCATCAGCACGCGCGCGTCGATGCCGTTTTTGCGCAGCGCCTTTGGCAGCGAACCGGCCACGTCTCCGAGGCCCCCCTTTTTAGCGAGGGGAGCGCATTCCGGCGACACGTGCAGTATCTTTAGTACAAACTCGTTTTCCCTTTCCATTTTAATGTCCGCGGAATACGGTACCATAAGCCTTTTCACAATACTCGTGCACCACCCTGTGTGTATTGAAGTAGCTTGCGTTCACTGCGATTGCGAATTTCATCATGCTTATCCACCTCTTACGGTCGGTGTAATAGGCGGGAATGATCTTCTCTTCAAGTTTATTATAGAGATCGACGGCGTCCTCAGCCTCGTTATACTCCACCATTCCGTTTTCATTAGGTTCCGGCCCGATCGCCCAGCCGGTCTTGCCCTCTATGCAGCCCTCTATCCACCAGCCGTCAAGAACGGAAAAGTTCATGACGCCGTTGTGGACGCACTTCATGCCGCTTGTGCCGGAGGCCTCGCGCGGACGTATCGGCGTGTTGAGCCAGATGTCCACGCCCGAGGTGATGAACTTAGCTGGGCCCATGTTGTAGTTTTCGATGAAGACTACGGGAAGCTCCGCGCCGAGCTCCCGCGCGATGTTGTTTATCTTCTGGAGGATGTCCTTCCCCGGTTCGTCGTGGGGATGCGCCTTGCCGGAGAAGATGAACTGCACTTTGCCTTTGCCGATCTCCACGAGCCGCCTGATGTCGGAGAAGACGAGGTCCGCCCGCTTGTAGGTCGCGGCGCGGCGCGCAAAGCCGATCGTCAGCACGTCGGGTTCCAGCTGCTGTCCCGTCTCTTCGAGAACGAAGGCGAGCAGCTTCATCTTCGCCGCCTGGTGGGCGTTCCACAGCTCTTCGTCTGGGATGTGCAGCGCCTGCATCAGCCGCGAGGGATCATTGCGCCATCCGGGGATATATGTGTCATAAAGTTTTGTGAAGCTCGGCGAGGTCCAGGTCGTCGAGTGGACGCCGTTCGTGATCCAGTCTATCGATTCGTCGCCGAACATCGCGCGGCTTACAAGCGCGTGTTTATGCGAGACGCCGTTGACGTAGCGGGAGAGCTTCAGCGCCAGATCGGTCATTGAAAGGCCGTTGCCGCCGACGTGCTGGCGCAGTATCTGAGCGACGTCGCCGTCCATCACCTCGTCGATGAGGTCGTAGGAGAAGAAGTCGTGTCCCGCCGCCACCGGCGTATGCGTCGTGAAGATAACCTGATTCTTGACCTTTTCGATATCGCCGTAGCCCTGTTCACGCAGCAGCTCGAGCGTGAGGAAACCCGCGTGTCCCTCGTTGAGGTGGAAGGTCGAGATGTTGCGGTAACCCATGTCGCGCAGCAGGCGCAGGCCGCCGATGCCGAGGATAAGCTCCTGACAGAGGCGGTACTTGTTGTCACCGCCGTATAGCTCGGCGGTGAGCTGCCTGTCCTCGGGAGAATTTTCGGGCAGGTCTGTGTCGATGAAATAAATCGGCAGCGGGTGCTCCGTCTGGCCGACAAGCATATAACACCATGCTCCGATGGTCACTGGGTGTCCGTTCATCGTGATCGTCACGCGGTTTGGCAGCTGCGTCATAAAGTCACGCGGATTCCAGTCCACGGGATACTCCGTCTGCCGTCCCTCTTTATTGATCTTCTGCGCGAAGTAGCCCTTTTTATAGAGCAGCGTCATCGCCACCATCGGCACCCCGAGGTCGGCGGAGCTCTTTAAAATATCCCCCGCGAGTACGCCGAGGCCGCCAGAATAGGTCGGTATCTCGGGCATAAGCGCGATCTCCATTGAGAAATAGGCGGTATTTCTAAAGGCTGGGTCGTGCTCGAGCGTCGCGAGCAGTGAACTTGCAAGATTTGTTCCATAGTTCATTCCGTTCATCTTCTCCAATCCGTCTGTATTTTTTTCACTGGCTGCTTCCATGTCAAGATGTTTTTGCATACGCGGCATGATATCGCGTACCGCCACCGCGGCGGCGTTTGGACGTTCCTTAGTATTGCCGCGCGCTTTTTTTAGATCTTCGAGCAGCGGTTTGATGAATGCTCTGCCGGAGGCCGCTTCCGCAAGCTGTGCCGCGCGGAGGGCGTAGGAGATGATCTGCTTCGTCTCGACGCCGGAGACGTCGTTGAAGAACCAGGCGCACGAAGTGTATGTGAACATCCGCATACGCTCCATCTCGATCAGGTCTGTGATCCTGCCGGATATCTCCTCCGAGATATCGCCGAACCTTTCGGTCGTAAAGGCCCTCCTGCGCGCGTCGGCCTCTTCCTCGCTGAGCGTGAGCCCGCATTCGTATAGTTCGACAGCTTCGTTGCGCAGCTGCCAGGGATCGCCGTAGGGCGATATCTTTTCCTCGAAGAGCTCGTCGACGGCGGCGGAGAGATTGTCAAAGGCCTCCCGCAGCGGTCCGCGCCATTCCTGGTTCCAGCCGGGCTCTCCGCCCGTATGGCAGCCGCAGTTGCTGCGCCAGCGTTCGATGCCGTGGGCGCAGGACCAGGAGGTATTTTCCTCGATCAGGCAGCTTGCCGTGGGCGGGTGTTTTTCAAGGAACTCTTCGATAGATGGCAGATTTATCCTCTCGTCCAGCTCCATCTGCTCAAACATCCGCGCGAGGGCCATCTCGCCGAACTTGTGATGATGTCCGTAGCTTTCGCCGTCGGTCGCGGTCACAAGGATGCGATCCTCCCCCTCCGCCGCGGCGCGCACCGTGGCCTCTTTAAACAGGTCGCCGTTATCGAGGAGCCCGCCGAAGGCGATGCCCTGCGCCAGTCCTGCATGGTAGAAGATTATCGTTATCGAACGTCCCGAGGGAAGCTCGCAGCGGTAGGGACGCGTTACGTCAAGGTTCGCCCCTCTGGAGGTGAGGACGGGGCTTGAATCGATGATCACCGCCCTGCACTGGTGCGGGGCGAGGATCGTAAACTCGACGCCGCACGCGGCGAGCGTCTCAAGCGTGGGGATGTCGACGGCCGTCTCCGGCAGCCACATGCCCTTGGGCGCGCGTCCGAAGCGGTATTTGAAGTCCTCCATGCCCCATACGGTCTGCGTAAGTTTATCCCGTTCCGAGGCTAACGGCATGATTATATGGTTATAGGCCTGGGCGATCGCTCTCGACTGTGATTCTATCAGCGTCTTATTGAGCGACGGCGAATGGTTTTCTATCCATCTGTGGAGCGTGGGGCCGAAATTGAAACTCAGCCTTGCGTAATTGTTGATCTCCGTTTTGATGCGCCCGTCCATACCGAGTATCCTGGCACAGCTGTTTGGCAGGTAACATTCGGAGCATACACGTTCGTTCCAATCGTGCGCCGGGGCGGCGGTTGGATCGTGGAGGACAGTCCCCGTCCAAGGGTCTTCACGCGGAGGCTGGTAGAAATGTCCGTGGATTGCAATATTTATCATGTGATCCTCCTCAAAAAATATGATCGTCATCAAGGTATAGCATGATATGATTATACTATCAAGAGCGATTATTAGTCATAATCGAATAAAAATAGATAAGCGATTGTAAAAAGGAGGAAAAAGCATGCTTGAAGATCTCTCCGCGCACGTATTGGATATCTCCGAGAACAGCACGATGGCCGGCGCTGACGAGGTGGAAATCACGATAAAAGAGGATGAGAGGGAAGATCTGCTCCTCTTTTCGGTCAAGGACAACGGACGCGGCATGAGTCCGGAGTTTGTCGCGAAAGTGACCGACCCCTTCACGACCACGAGGACGACGCGCCGCGTCGGCATGGGGCTGCCCTTTCTGCGGCAGTCGGCGGAGCTCTGCGGCGGCGGGCTGGTGATCGATTCTGCGGTGGGCGTGGGAACTACCATCACCGCGACATTCCAGTACGGAAGCGTCGACCGTCCGCCGCTGGGAGATATGCCGGCGACAATTATGACTCTGGTCATGGGCTCGCCAAACGTTCACTGGCGATACCGCCATATCATCAACGGGCGCGAATTCCTGCTCGACACCGACGAAATAGTCGAAGCGCTTGACGGTGACCGCGGAATGCTGGCCTCACCGGACGTCGGACTCTGGCTGCGAGACAACATCCGTGAAGAGCTCGAGGCGCTGAGAGACTGAGACAAAACCGGTGAATTCTGCGGGATCCATGCGTATTTGTTACAATTTTTCGCCGTACCACTTGTTTTTTTCTATTTCGGGGCTATAATCTAAATTAATAAACATTAGCCATACCATTTACCCTGCTGGGTGCGTGTGATATGGGTTGAGTCTTGAGCCAACAAATAAACCCGTTTGGATCGTCTTCCGAAGGCGGCGGAGATACGTAAGTATCGACCAGGTTAAGCGGATACGCTCCTATGTCCTTGTTTAGGATCGGGTCAAGACCTCCCATACACGGCCACGCGGGGTCTTTTTTGTCTTTTACAGATGTTGAAAATATGCAGAAGCGGGGCAGCCTCATGTATGTTCGTCCGCTCGGGCGGCGGCATCGTCAGGCAGACGAGCCGCGCTGTGGTTTCCGCCAAAAAGATAAAAGCATTTTACTTGTATGCAAAAATTAAAAAATTGCCGTTAATTGGGTTATAATATAACTGTGTCTGACTCTGCCCTTTTGCAGAGAATATAATGGTTGAGTTGCTTGTGAATTTATAGTGATGAATTTCGGGAGGATAACATGTGCATAAAGGCACCCTTTTGGAGCCCTGCGGGGGCTTCCGGATTTTTATTGGACTGGGATGGCGTCATCGCCGAGACTAAACTGGACTTTTCCGGCATCCGTGAAAAATACTACGGCGGCCGGCGGGCGATGCTGCTTGAGGACTCTTGGACGCTCGCGCCTGATATGCGTGCGGCGATGCTCAAAGAGCTGGTGGAACTTGAAATGGCCGGTGCGGAGAATGCCGAGCCGGTTCCGGGGGCCTTTGAACTGATCAAGTGGCTGAATAAAAAGAATATACCCTACTGCATCCTTTCGCGTAACTGCATGGAGGTGATCAGGCGCGGGGCGGAGGTTATCGGCCTCGAACTCCCGCCGCAGACCTGGGGGCGTGACAATATGGAATGGGTAAAGCCTGACCCGCATGCTCTGCTCGCGGCGGCTGCCGCTATCGGCGTGGAGCCGCGTGACTGTGTTTACGTGGGGGATTTTCTCTACGACCTCCAGGGAGCGCGGCGCGCGGGGATGCGCGCCGTGCTGGTGCAGAGAGACGAACCGGCATGGAGCGGCTGGGCCGACGTGATCTATCCGCTTATGACCGACTTTGTCGAAGCGCTGAACTCCCGTGAGCAGATCGTGCCGTGGGAATACCGTGAGATATACGCCAAGAAGGGCGAGCGCTGGCTGTCTAACGCCGCCTCCTTTACCTTCGCCGTTCCCGCCGATCCCTCGCCGACAACGGACTGCTGGCTTACCCGCGCCGCCTCGCTCGGAGTGGGATGTTTCTATGTCGATCCGGAGAAAGTATTTACTCCCGAGGACTGGAAGAAGAACCCCTCATTTGACACCTCGGCGATGGGACGCAAATGGGCCGAGGTGATAAGCGATTTCCTCACGCCGCGCTATCCTCTCGCAAGGGTCGTCACGGAATGCGAGGCGCCGCTTAACGCGCCGAAAAATTCGCTCGATATAATGCGTTTCATAGAACGTAAAAAGATATAACGATGGCGGAAACAAGCCTTTTTGAGGCCGGCGGCGGAGAGAATATCAGCTTCGAGGTGCCTCTCGCGGAGCGCATGAGGCCGCGTCTCCTTGACGAATATGTGGGACAGCGGCATATCCTGGCTCCGGGGAAGGCGCTGCGCAGCATGCTCGACGGAGGCAAAGCCCCAAGCTGTATCCTCTACGGTCCTCCCGGAGTCGGAAAGACTACGCTGGTTCGGCTCATCGCGCGCACGACAGGACGCGTGCTGCTTGAGATAAACGCCGTCAGCGCGAAGGTCGAGACCCTGCGCGAGCTTGTGGAACGCGCGCGCGGAGAGAAAAAAATATCGGGACGTTCCGCGATCGCCTTTGTCGATGAGATATACCATTTCAACAGCAAGCAGCAGAACGTTCTGCTGCCGTCCGTCGAGACGGGGGACCTCATCCTTATTGGGACGACGACGGAAAATCCCTGGTTTGAGATCAACAAGACCCTGCTCTCGCGCATGGTCGTCTACACTCTTGAACCGCTGAAAGACGAAGATATCTGCGAACTGCTGACGCGGGCCCTGAACGACGGAGAACGCGGGCTGGGCCGTCTTGGCGTGCGCGCCGAGGCGGAGACGATAGAACGGATCGCCGCGCTGGCCGGCGGCGACGCGCGTCAGGCGCTGACACGGCTCGAAGCCTCCGTAACGGCGGCGGCGATGGGCGGCGGCTCGCTGCTCACAGACGAAATCGTCGCGCAGAGCACCGGAGCCGCCACGCAGCGTTACGACAGAAATTCAAACGACCACTACGCGGTGATATCGGCGCTGATAAAGAGCATGCGCGGTTCGGACCCCGACGCCGCGCTCTACTGGCTCGCGCGTATGCTTGAGGGCGGCGACGACATCCGCTTCATTACGCGCCGCCTCTGCATATTCGCCGCGGAAGACGTCGGCCTCGCCGACCCGATGGCGCTTGTCGTCGCGCAGAACGCCGCCGCCGCCGTTGACCGCGTCGGTATGCCAGAGGCGAACCTGATCCTCGGCGAAGCGGTCATTTATCTTGCCGCCGCGCCGAAGAGCAACAGCGCCTATCTCGCGATCAAAGCGGCGCAGCAGAATGTCCGCGAGGGGAAAATAATGGAGGTCCCGAGCCACCTGCGAAACGACGGCGAGGGATATGTCTACCCCCATGACAGCCCCAATCATTGGGTGCCGCAGGCCTACATGCCCGAAGTGCGCCGCTTCTATTTCCCCGGCAAGCTCGGAGCGGAGGCGAGGATAGAAGATCGCCTCAAGCGCCTCTGGAAGAGGTTCTCTACGGAGACGGATGAAAAGCAGGATAAATAGAGGTATACATACAGCGGCACTCAGGCCGCTCATAAACGACGAAAAAACGCCCGTATCTCCTGAGGATGCGGGCGCGGTTCTTATGCGGCCTCTTTGGCGGTGTTATTTTTTCGCGTCGGCGTCGGCCTTCAGCGACAGCAGATAGATGACGTCGGAGAGGCGGTTGAGGAACTGATACCCCTTCTCTTCCAGCTTTCCTTCGCGGAATAGCGGCGTCGCGACGCGTTCGGCGCGGCGCGCTATCGTGCGGGCCAAGTGCAGCGCGGAGCCGCAGCGGGTGTCGCCGGGATGCACGAAGGTCATGCCGCCCTCCGGCAGGGATTCCGTGACGCGGGCCGCCATGTTCTCCATGATCGCCGGATCGGGCGCGGGGTAGTCGCACTTCGCGTAATAGGCCATCGCCCCGAAGAGATAATCCTCGATGAAGTAGATGTCACGCGCTGTATTTTCCTCTTCGCAGAAGGCGCGTGCCATTCCCAGCGCCGCCTGGCACTCGTCGATCGTGCCGTAGAGTTCTACTACGCGGTCGTCCTTCGCGATGCGTTCGCCGTTTGCCAGCGAGGTCGTCCCTTTGTCTCCGCCCTTTGTAATAACATTAAAATGAGCCATGTCTCTAATCCTTACCTTCGTGGTCGTGATGATGGCCTTCCTCGCCGCAGCTGTCTGTGCGGACGCCGGCCTCCTCGTCACCGCAGCCGCTTGCGCAGGAGTCGCAGTCTCCGCAGTGGCAGCCGCATTCGTGCTGTGATTTAAAGGCTACGCGCAGCGTCGCCTCCATAAAAAACTCCTCTGACAGGGCCTGGCATATATCGCCGCTGAAGCTGGTGAAGGTGCGGCAGGGAAACTCCTGTCCCCCGGGTGTTTTACACTCGCTGCATGAGGTGAAGTCGAGTTCGAGCATCAACAGATTTTCGATAGGAGTCTCTGGCGTGCCGGCCTCCTCGCATTCGATCGTCACCATATTTGCCGTCATGAGGTTATCCTGCGTAAGTTCGTCCAAAATCACCTTGCGCAGCTTTAATTTGAATCCGAGCGGTATCAGCTTCGGCGCCATGCGCGAACCAAATTTCATCAGATTTTCCCATGTTTCGACCCACGGAGCTGGTTCAATATCTTTCATTGTATAGTGTGCCAGAGTGATGGTCTTCACATCAAGGCCTCCTAGGTACATATTTTTGTCTATTATATTATATTACCGCCTGCTGCGGAGCAAATATCTTTACAGCCGTTATGTCACCTATACGTATTACATACGGTCTTTGCAATGTCTCACTGATAAATGGAAAGACGCGGTAAAGGTTCAGCCTTTTTATGTACCGTAGATTTCGTCTTTCGCCTATTCTATCGTGAATAGAAGAGATTGGGAGGTTCTTCACAAATAGCGTAAGAGTGAAAGGTATGATGCCGCAAATGGCATCTTTATTGTTGAAAGGTTGGCAGAAATATGGTGAGAGAGTATGACATTAGACGAAAAAACAGAAGCGGCGTTAGAAATTCTCCGGAACAATGAGCCGCCGGAGGGGTATTATGTGGCCTACAGCGGCGGAAAAGACAGCACGGTGATTCTTGACCTTGTACGCAGAAGCGGTGTGAAATATGACGCCCATTACAATGTCACCACCGTAGACCCACCAGAACTGGTCTATTTTATCGCGGCACAGCAGGAGATAATCTGGGACAGGCCGGAAATATCGATGTGGGGTCTGATAGTTAAAGTGGGAATGCCGCCGACTAGGATCGCGCGCTACTGCTGCCGCTACCTTAAAGAGCGCGGCGGCCTTGGAAGGACGGTCATCACAGGTGTCCGGCTGGCGGAAAGCGCCAGACGCTCCAAAAGACAGCGGTTTGAAACCGACAGCAAGAACCCCTCAAAAAAATATATTCACCTGATTTTTGATTGGACCACTGATGATGTCTGGAAATACATAACCGGCAATTCCGTCTCCTATTGCCCTCTCTATAATGAAGGATTTAAAAGGCTTGGCTGTATATGCTGCCCTATGGGGGGGTGGAAGAAGCAGCTTCGCGATTCCTTCCGATGGCCGAAGTACAAAGACCTTTATATCTGTGCCTTTGAAAAAATGCTTCTGGTGAGACGCGCAAAAGGCAGGGAAACCAGATGGAAGACGGGGGAAGAGGTCTGGAACTGGTGGACCTCGCCGCCTAAATCTAAATTTATGTAATTATCATCTTTCTCAACGGCGGCGCTAATCTATCACGCTGCCCTTGTGCCGCGGTCGAAGCGCCTTGCAAAATCCGGTCGTAGATGCTACCATATTTTTCGTGCCTAAGCTGAGGCTCGTGGTTATTTATCTTTTTGATGATACCATGCAAAGCGCAAAGCCGGAGTGGCGGAATGGCAGACGCAGCGGACTCAAAATCCGCCGAGGGTAAACCTCGTGGGGGTTCGACCCCCCCCTCCGGCACCAAATCTACAAAAAGAAGTCAAAATAAGCACATGAAAATAAAACAAAAAACCCTGTTGTGGACAGGGTTTTTTGTTGCTCTGTTTTTGTAATCACCTCGAAGTAATGTATGATAAATAAAGGTAGTTTGTGTCACAGGCACGTCTCCATGCACACGAGCCGTGATTAGAATCCGATCGTTTATCACATTATGCCGCAATACGATAATAAATAGTACGGACGGTTATAATAATAACGTATGCGGACAGGGAGAATCCAACCTAAACTAAAACAAAAATTATTATGGGACACTGCAGTACGGATTGGCTGGCTGACAGCCTTTTATTCATAATATATCGATGATACATACCGTATACGCATAGTTGTTTACTATATCTGGCCTTTGCTCTGTTTCTTTTCAAAAATCCACTTCATTTCTGCGGTGTTATGTTAAAATGTCTTAACTGCGTACAAGGACGTTTTTAGAAAATTATATAGATACCTATTACTGGTATTGGATGGTGGGTTTGAGATAGATGTTAGTAAATAATAAAAAATACGAGATAGATATGTGCAGCGGCGCTATTTTGCCGAAGATGCTTCTCTTCGCGATTCCGCTGATGTGCTCCAGCATA
The DNA here is from genome assembly GCF_020860125.1 of Cloacibacillus sp. Classification (NCBI taxonomy): domain Bacteria; kingdom Thermotogati; phylum Synergistota; class Synergistia; order Synergistales; family Synergistaceae; genus Cloacibacillus; species Cloacibacillus sp. The sequence continues at coordinate 23,557 of NZ_JAJBUX010000073.1, forward strand.
TTGCAGCTGCTCTTCAACGCGGCGGATATTATCGTCGTTGGGCGTTACGCGGGCGATAACTCGCTGGCAGCGGTCGGCTCTAATAGCTCTCTTATCGGACTGCTGACTAATCTTTTCATCGGTCTTTCGATTGGCACGAATGTTCTTGCGGCGCGCTATTACGGGGCGAAGGCGGAGGATGATCTTGCGAAGACGGTCCATACATCGATAGTGCTCGGGATCGCCAGCGGCATTCTGCTGTCAGTGGTCGGCATTGTCGGCGCGCGCCGGATACTTATATGGATGCAGACCCCGGAAGAGGTGCTCGGCCTTGCCACTCTTTACCTGGTCATCTATTTCCTCGGCATGACCGCGATGATGGTCTATAATTTCGGCAGCGCGATCCTGCGGGCTGTTGGCGACACGCGGCGTCCGCTCTATTTCCTCGTCGTCGCCGGCGTCATCAACGTGGTGCTGAATCTTTTTTTCGTCATTAACCTAAAGCTCGACGTCGCAGGAGTGGCGATCGCTACGGTCATCTCCCAGTGCGTATCGGCGCTGCTCGTCGTCCGCTGTCTGTGCCGCGAGGGCGGGGGTATCCGGCTTGTTCCCTCGCAGATGAGGATAGACAGGGAAAAGCTGGTGCAGATTTTAAAGATCGGCCTGCCGGCTGGGGTTCAGGGAATTCTTTTTTCCCTCTCCAACGTAGTCATTCAGTCCTCGATCAACTCTTTTGGCGCGGTGGTAATGGCCGGAAACTCTGCCGCGGCTAATATCGAACTCTTTGTCTATTTCGCGATGAACGCCTTTTATCAGGCGATCATCTCATTTACGAGTCAGAATTTCGGCGCTGGGCGTATAAAGCGTATCTATAAGGTACTCCTACGGGGGCAGCTCTGTATCGTCGTAGTCGGCGGGCTTCTTAGCGCGCTTGTTGTCATCTTTGGCCGGACGCTGCTTGGCATATATTCTTCGAGCGACGCGGTAATAAACGCGGGTATGCAGAGGTTATGGATACTGTGCAGCACTTACGCGCTCTGCGGCATGATGGACGGTATGGTTGGAACGCTGCGCGGCATCGGCTATTCGGTGCTGCCGACGGTAGTTACGCTGCTTGGTGTTTGCGGCCTGCGTCTGGTCTGGATCGCGACTCTCTTTAATGTGGAGACATTCCACACCGTAACCACGGTCTACCTTTCGTACCCGGTTTCATGGATAGTAACTCTAGGCGCCCATGTCTTCTGCTTCCGCTGGATCATGACAAAGCGTCTGCTGGTGCGAAAGCTTTAGTTAAACCGCTGCTTACTCTGAATATCTGCCTGGGAATAAAAAACGCGCGGCGAAGGCCGCTCTAATGTAAGCGGCGGAAGTTTTTACGCCGTCTTTATTATTTTATTTTAATATTTTATAATGATAGCGATATTACAGGATGCTAATTTACTATTAGAATTAAAGTATCTATTTTTTAGTACTCTCCCAAAGTAATTGGTGTTATACGCTTAATTTAGGAAACAAAATTACGCACAAAGAGTTTTTTTGCGCTTTTGTCTATTATAAATGTGTATATTATGGTAAAATCTCCTTGCACCCCCCCCGATCTATCAAAGACGGAAAATTTATGAGGAGGTTTTTGCATGCGCAAACTATTCGCAGTATTGGCAATTATGCTACTGGCTCTCCCCGCATTCGCCGCCGACACGATCAGAATTGGTGAAATAGCTACGGTCACCGGAGACTTCGCCGCCTACGGCGTCGCCGAAGTCGAGGCCGTCAAGATGGCAGTCAGCGAGATCAACGCAAAGGGCGGAGTTCTCGGAAAGAAGCTTGAGATCGTAATGTATGACTGCCGCACACGCAACGAAGATATGGTGAACGCGGCCCGCCGTCTTGTCCAGCAGGACAAGGTCGTCGCGGTCATAGGTCCCAGCGGCTCCGGCCTCTGCATCGCGGCCTCCCCTGTATTCAATCAGGGCAAGGTCCCACACATCGGGACCCTCCCGACAAACCCGAACGTAACGGTTGATGAAAGAGGCAAGGTAAAGCCCTATAACTTCCGTATTTGTTTCCTTGATCCCTATCAGGGAAAAATTCTCGCCGTATTTGCCGCGCAGGATCTTAAGGCGAAGAAGGCCGCGATACTCTACGATGTATCGAGCGACTATTCCCACGGTCTCTGCGAGTTCTTCACAAAGAGCTTTAAGGCCGCCGGCGGCACGATCGTTGCCGACGAAGGCCACCGCGGTGAAGACGTCGACTTCCGCGCCCAGCTGACGAAGATCAAGCTGTCGAACCCGGATGTGCTCGTTCTGCCGACAATGGGCAAGTGCACCCCTCTCTCCGTCAAGCAGGCGCGTGAGATGGGCATCGACGTCCCCATCATCGGCGGCGACGGCTATGGCGACTTTATGTGGGAGATCACCGGCAAAGAGGCGATGAGGAACACCTTCTGGGTGAGCCACGTCGCTAAAGAAGATCCCGCGCTGAAGGATTTCTTCGCGAAGTATAAGAGGCAGGCGGGGACGGAGTGTCAGGAATTCATGAACGCGGTCATGGCCTACGACTCGGTCTACTGGCTCGCGGACGCGATCAAGCGCGCGAACAGCACCGATCCCGTCAAGGTGCGCGACGCTCTCGAAAAGACGAAGGATCTCCAGCTGATGCACACAAAGCTCACGATGGACGAGTTCCATAATCCAAAGGATAAGGACGGATTCATCCTCGAAGCGAAGAACGGCAAGGCCGTATTCTACAAGAAGATCAGGCCGAACGACTAAAGACTTAAAAAATAAGTCTTGTATGACAGGGCGAAGTGCGGGAGGTCTTCGGACCTCCGTACTCCGCCCTGTCTTGCCTGTGGCGGATCATAATTAGGTAGAAATACCGCCGCGGATCGCCCTCTCCTTAGTGGTTCCTGCAATTGTTTTCTGTTATTATGGGTACATTGACCAGTTTAATGCCTGAGGGAGGTCCTCTTTATGGATAATATCAACGCCCTTATTCTTTTTGTCTCACTTATATTGCTTTTTTGTATAGCATTCAGCCGTTTTCTCACAAAAGCCGGTATTCCGGTGCTCGTATTCTTCATCCTCGCGGGGATGATAATGGGGTCGGACGGTATCGGCGGCATCTATTTTGACAATGCCGCCGTCGCAAGCACCATCGGAAACTTTGCGATATGCTATATCCTTTTTGCCGGCGGTATGGCAACAAGCTGGAAATCCGCCAAAGAGGTGCTGGTGCCCGGGGTGCTGCTCTCGACGGTCGGCGTTATTATCACCGCCGTGCTTGTCGCCGTCGCGGCCCATCTTCTCGTGGGGCTGACGTGGCTCCAGGGGCTTCTGCTCGGCGCGGTCGTCTCCTGTACCGACGCCGCCTCCGTCTTTTCCATTCTGCGCTCGAACAACCTGAACCTCAAAGCGCCGCTCGCGCCGCTTCTCGAGCTTGAGAGCAGCAGCAACGACCCCACCGCCTATATGCTGACGATAGCGATCATCGGCCTCATGACGTCGCCGGGCAGCAGCTTTTTCAGCTTTGTCACACTGTTCGTGATGCAGTTTGTCATCGGCGGGGTGCTTGGCTTCGCCTTCGGTTATGCCGGAGCCTGGGTGACGAACCGCATAAAGCTCAACAGCGACGGCCTCTATCCCGTGGTAGCGGCGACGTTGGCTGCCCTCATCTATTCGGCGGTGCAGGTGATGCACGGCAACGGATTCCTGGGAATCTACATTGCCGGTATGGTGATGGGAAATATGAAGCTGGTCCATAAGTCGTCGCTGGTGCGTTTCTTCGACGGCTTTTCCTGGCTGATGCAGATACTGGTCTTTGTAACGCTGGGGCTGCTGGTCTTTCCCTCGCAGCTGCCTTCGGTATGGCTTCCTGCGCTTACGATCTCCGCGATGCTGATGTTCATCATTCGTCCCGCGGCGGTCTTTCTCACGCTGCTGCCATTCAAATACTCGAAGAGAGCGCAGCTCCTCGTCTCATGGGTCGGCCTGCGTGGAGCCTCGTCGATCGTCTTTGCCTCTTATGCGCTCACCCACGCGCTTCCAAACGGGGATGTCATATTCAACATGGTTTTTTTCATTTCGCTGACCTCGGTCATAGTTCAGGGCTCGCTGCTTGCACCGGTGGCCTCGCTGCTCGACCAGCTCGATCATGAGGATAAGACGCTCGTCTCGCGCAGCTTTACCGACTATGAGGAGGAACTTCAGGGCGGACTGTATGAGCTGAGCGTGACAAAGGGATCGCCGGCCGCGGGGATGGAGGTGCAAGATCTGAAATTCCCCGAGAGCGTCCGCATCATGCTTATCAGGCGCGGCAGCGGCTCGGTCACGCCGACTGGCAAGACGCAGGTCAGAGAGGGAGATATGCTGATGGTGACGGCGGATGATACGGATGTCCTGCTGGCGCTGAAGGAACGCCTCGGCTTCGCGTAACGGATATACAAAGAGATAACGGGGCCGGCCTGTCAAATTCAGGCCGGCCCCGCTCTTGTCTTTTTATGGCGGAGGAACTATAGCCCCATCTCTTTTTTTACCTCGGTAAAGGCGGCGATCGCCCGGTCGAGGTCCTCTGTCGTGTGGGCCGCGGAGACCTGCGTGCGCACCCTCGCCTTGCCCTGCGGGACTACGGGGTAGAAGAAGCCGGTCACATATATGCCCTTCTCAAGCAGGCGCGAGGCGAACTCCGAGGCGACCTTCGCGTCGTAGAGCATGATCGGTACGATGGGATGTGTTCCCGGAAGGATGTCGAAACCGAGCTCCGCCATCTTTTCGCGGAAATATTTCGTGTTGGCGTGTACGCGGTCGCGGTACTCAGTCGACTCTTCCAGCATTCTGATAACCTCGAGCGAAGCGCCGCATATCGCGGGCGCGACCGTGTTGGAGAAGAGGTAGGGGCGGCTGCGCTGGCGCAGCATCTCCACTATCTCGGCCTTCGCGCTCACATAGCCGCCGGAAGCGCCGCCGAGAGCCTTGCCGAGGGTGCCGGTGATGATGTCGACGCGCCCCATGACGCCGCAGTATTCGTGCGTGCCGCGTCCGCGCTCGCCCATGAAGCCGACGGCGTGGCTGTCGTCTACCATCACCAGGGCGTCATATTCGTCGGCCAGGTCGCAGATGCCCTTAAGGTTCGCGATGTATCCGTCCATTGAGAAGACGCCGTCCGTGACGATGAGCTTGATGTCCGCGCCTGCCGCTTTTGCCGCCTCGAGCTGCTCGCGCAGCGAAGTCATGTCGTTGTTTTTGTAGCGGAATTTCTTCGCCTTGCAGAGGCGCACGCCGTCGATGATGCTTGCGTGGTTCAGTTCGTCGCTGATTATCGCGTCCTTATCTGATAGCAGAGGCTCAAAGACGCCTCCGTTGGCGTCGAAGCAGGAGGAATAGAGTATAGTGTCTTCCATGCCTAAGAAACGGCTGACCGCCGCTTCAAGATCCTTGTGTATCTGCTGTGTGCCGCAGATAAAACGCACGGAGGCGAGGCCATAGCCCCAGCGGTCATAGGCGGTCTTGGCCGCCTCGATGACACGCGCGTTGTCCGCGAGCCCGAGGTAGTTGTTCGCGCACATGTTGACGACGCCGCCCTTGGCGGTGGTGTCTATCACGTCGCGCTGCGGCGTCGTGATGATACGCTCGTTCTTATAGAGGCCGTCGGCCTTTATCTTCTCTATCTCAGCCGCAATTTTGCCGATCGCAGTTTTCATGTTTTGTATATGCCGCCTTTCGTTGATGTTAAAAATTACCGGTCAAATTTTATTTATTGTATTCCGCCGCTAGAGGTTCTGCCAGTCGAGGACGACCTTTCCGGACTGTCCGGAGTTCATCGCCGCGAAGCCCTTTTCAAAGTCCCGCACGTCGAAGCGGTGGGTGATTACTTCACTGATGTCAAGACCGCTCTGCAGCATCGTCGTCATCTTGTACCAGGTCTCGTACATCTCACGTCCGTAGATGCCCTTTATCGTCAGGCCGTTGAAGATGACCTTGTCCCAGTCGATGACCGTACCGGGCTTCACAAGCCCGAGCAGCGCGATTTTGCCGCTGTTGTGCATCACGTCTACCATGCCGGAGAAGGCCTGCGGACTGCCGGACATCTCCAGCCCGACGTCGAAGCCCTCCTTCATGCCGAGCTCGTGCATCACGTCGCGGAGATTCTCCTTATCGGCGCGCACGGTGCGCGTGGCGCCGAGCTTTTTCGCGAGATCGAGGCGGTAATCGTTGAGGTCGCTGACGACGACGTTTCGCGCGCCGACGTGGCGGCAGATCGCGACGGCCATCATGCCGATGGGGCCCGCGCCCGTGATGAGGACGTCCTCACCGATGAGATCGTACTGCAGCGCCGTATGGGTGGCGTTGCCGAGCGGGTCGAAGCAGGAGATGATATCGTCGGAGATATCGGGGGCGCAGCGCCAGACATTCGTCGTTGGTATCGAAAGGTACTGCGCGAAGGCGCCGTCACGGTTCACGCCGACGCCGATCGTATGTGGGCAGTAGTGGCGGCGTCCGGCGAGACAATTGCGGCACTCGCCGCAGACGATGTGCCCCTCGCCAGAGACGCGCTCGCCGACCTTCCAGCCGCGCACATGGCTGCCGAGCTCGACGATCTCTCCAACATATTCGTGGCCGATGGTCATGGGGGTCTTGATGGTCTTTTGCGACCACTCATCCCAATTATAGATGTGGAGATCCGTTCCGCAGATCGACGTCTTCTTTATTTTTATCAAAACGTCGTTGGGACCGGGCTGGGGAATGTCAACCTCGCGCATCCATAGGCCGACACCCGGTTTTTCTTTGACGAGAGCAAGCATTTTCCCTTTCATATCTGTCACTCCTTCAAGCTTTTTCGCTGTTTACTGGTGAAACGGTATTATTAAAGCCATTTGGCTGAGCGTAGTTATTGAATAGTTACTAATATACTCTAAGCGCCTGAAAATTTCAAATAGACAGAGCGATTCTATTATGGATTTATTGTAACAGATTAGTTATTGAGGGCCGCGCTGCCCGTGTTCATACCGTTGCCCTGCGGTCAATCGGTGCTGGACAAATTTGCCATGTAAGTGTTATTATTTTACGTTGGCTAGAATAATCGCCGGTTGAAAAAATTCAATGGCGTAAAGTTTTCAGGAAGCATACTAAACCGAGAGGAACATTATAAAATGCAGGACTCTTCAAAGATAAGAAATATCGCTATCATCGCTCACATCGACCATGGCAAGACAACGCTCATAGACGGCATCTTCAAAGCGGCGCACCTCTTCCGCGACAACCAGGTGATGGAGGAGCGCGTGATGGACGCCGGAAATCTTGAGCGCGAGCGCGGCATCACGATCAAGGCCAAGCACTGCACCGTCGAATGGGAAGGCTATAAGATAAATATCGTCGATACCCCCGGGCACGCTGACTTTTCGGGAGAGGTGGAAAGAGTTCTCTCAATGGTCGATTCCGTTCTGCTGCTCGTTGACGCGAACGAGGGACCAATGCCGCAGACGCGCTATGTCCTTATGCGCGCGCTGAAACTCGGACTCAAGCCGATCGTGATCGTCAACAAGGTGGACCGTCCCAACGCCGAGCCCGACGCGGCGCTCGACAAGACATTCGACCTCTTTATAGAGCTGGGCGCCACTGAGGAGCAGTGCGATTTCGCGGTGCTCTACGGCTCCGGACTCCAGGGCTGGTTCGTCGACGATCTTAACAAACACGAGGATAATTCCAAGGCCGGTATGCAGGACCTTTTCAAGACAATCATTGAGAGAGTCCCCGCGCCCAAGGCGGAGATGGACAAGCCCTTCCTTATGCAGGTCTGCACCCTATCGTGGAGCGAATACCTCGGCCGTATCGGCTGCGGCAGGATACTGCAGGGGACCCTGCGCAAGGGAGACCGGATACTGCGTACCCACACTCGCTGGACCGATTACGACCAGACCAACTGGGAGGTCGTCTCCACCGATACCTCGACCTGCACGCACCTTTATGTCACAAACGGACTCGACCGCGCCGAGGTGGAGGCGGTAGGCGCCGGAGACATCGTCTGGTTCACGGGCCCGGCAAATATCGATCTCGGCGACACTATGAGCGCCCCGGAGATCGGAGACCAGGTCATTCCGCCGCTCGATATCGAGGAGCCGACGGTATCCATGTTCTTTATCGTAAATACCAGCCCCTTCGCGGGACAGGACGGCAACGCCATCACACTCCGTCAGCTCAAAGCGCGTATCGAGCGCGAGACCAAGACGGACCCCGCGCTGCGCATGGAGGACCTTGGCCGTCCAGACGGCGTTAAGGTCTCAGGCCGCGGCGAGCTGCATCTGGGGATACTCATAGAAGAGATCCGCCGCGAGGGATCGGAGGTCTGCGTCTCGCGCCCCGAGGTAATCGTGCAGCATGACGAAAAGGGGCGCACCCTCGAACCGATGGAGGAGGTCATCATCGACGTCCCCGAGGAATATCAGGGTGTTGTCATCCAGAAGCTCGCGCAGCGCAAGGGCGAACTTAAAAATATGGAAAACGGCGGCACGGGAGTGCTCCGTCTTGAATTCAGAATACCGACGCGCGGCCTCATCGGCTACCGCGGAGAATTTCTCACCGATACGCGCGGCCTCGGCATCCTCGCTTCGCGTTTTGTCGGTTACGGCGAATGGGTCGGAGAGATAAACGCGCGTTCGCGTGGCTCGCTCGTCAGCATGGACAGCGGAACCGCAACGAGCTACGCCTTGGACAACCTCCAGGAACGCGGTACCCTCTTTATTAAGCCTGGAGACGCGATATACAACGGGCAGGTGGTAGGCGAGAGCTCTCGCGGCAAGGACATCCCCTGTAATCCCAGCAAGCGCAAACAGCAGACGAACCACCGTTCCGCGACAAAAGAGATGATGACGGTGCTCGACGTGCCGCGCACTATGACGGTGGATTCCGCGCTGGAGTGGATCAGCGACGACGAACTGGTCGAGGTGACGCCGCTCTCCGTGCGTATCCGCAAGACCATCCTCGACGCGGACCAGCGCAAGAAGGCCCGTATGCAGGCCGGAATAAGCGATTCAGACGAGGATTAAAGATGATACGGGAGCTGATCCCCTACCGTGATTTTGAACGCGACGAGGTCTTCGCCTGCATCTCGGGGCTCATAAAGAGCGCCGGACAGATAGACGATTCCTCTCTTGCGGAGAGCGCCTCGTGGTACTGCGACTGTGCCGCGAAGATGGCCGCCGCGGCGGAGAGAGCCGGTATCGCCGGGAACCTCTGGCAGACGTGGCTTGCGATGCTAGTTGCGGAAAACGAAAATCCATTCTCGCTCGCGCATGAACGCCACGGGCCGCTCTGCGGCACGATGCGTGAATTTGCGATGCGTGATTTTGAGACTCTATTTGGCTATCTGCGCTATGACCTGAGGGCGCTTGAGGATGAGCTTCGTCTCGGCGCTGTCGGCCTGCTTGACGGTTTCGTGCCTTTGCCGGCGGGGCCCGTCTCCTTTGGGCGCGCCGCGGGAGCCGTCATCGGCGAACTCGCCGCGGCGATGGCGGCGGCGGACTCGCCCGCCGGGCTCTATGAGGCGGCCGTGTCCTTCTACCGCGAGCATGGCGTCGGCAAATTCGGCCTTTACGGCGGCTTCCGCTGGGATGCGCACGCGCGGGAAATCGTTCCCGCGATACCGCTGGAAGATATCAGGCTATCCGACCTTATCGGCTATGATGAGCAGAAAAAGGCCGTTGTTGACAACACCCTGGCCTTCCTCGATGGCCGCCCTGCGAACAATGTGCTGCTCTACGGAGAGGGAGGGACAGGCAAATCCTCGACGATAAAGGCGCTGCTCAACGAGTACGCGCCGCGCGGCCTGCGCATGATCGAGGTCTACAAACACCAGATAAACGACCTTGAGACGGTCCTTGAGGAGATCAAACAGCGCAACTATAAATTCATCCTCTTCATGGACGACCTCTCTTTTGAGCAGTTTGAGGTCGAATATAAATTCCTCAAAGCCTTTATCGAAGGCGGCATCGAAAAGCGTCCGGATAACGTCCTTATCTACGCCACCTCAAACCGCCGCCACCTGATGAAAGAGACCTGGGGCGACCGCCTTGACAAAGACGACGATATGCACGAGTCGGAGACGATGCAGGAAAAGATGTCCCTCGTCGACCGCTTTGGTCTGCTTATACGCTATTTTTCACCTGAACAGAAGGAATATCTGCACATCGTCCGCAGCCTCGCCGGGGAATACGGCGTGAAGGTGAACGACGAAGAATTAGAGCTGGGCGCGATCCGCTGGGAGCTGAAACACGGAGGCTTCTCTGGCCGGAGCGCGCGCCAGTACGTGGAATTTCTCGCGGGGCAAAAATAGATTTTTTGAAGTTGTTCTATATCAGTCGTTGGGGGGCAGCCGCAGTTCGGCTGCCTCTGTTATTCCAAGCTGAAGCAGCGCCGACTGCGCCGCGAAGAAGGTAGCGGTCATGACCTCCGAGAGATGGCGTGAAAAATCCCGCCGCCGTCCCTCGCGCAGGCTTTTCTGCATACTCGCGGAGCTTTGCGGAAAATCATAAATATCAAGATCCTTAAACTCAATCAGCCTCAGTGGATAGAGCCATACCAGCCGTCCGGCGATCTGAGAATAAATTTCCCTTATCACGGTATTCTTTGAAGTTTTGCAGATAATGTTGATCGTCACGCCCAAGGTCAGAAACTCCCTGCCGCGTTTGGCGTCCTCCTCGATGGCCTCTGAGATCCCGTTTATATCCTCCTCTGAGAAGAAGAGAAAGGCCTCATAGGAGACATTTTCTATTGTGAGCGCCAGGATATGCAGGAGCTGGAGGCCGAAGATAAACCGGTTCTTAAACATGCCGACGTCGACCTTTACGGTATGGCGCGCCCTTTCTACCCCGTATATCCTCGTGCCCTTTCTATTTATCGTCTCTGTAACGCCGATGCCGTTCAAAAGCTTGATCGTCCGTCGCACCGTTATCTCGGATACGCCAAGAGATGCCGCAAGATCGGGTATCGGCGGCAGCCAGCGGCCGGGGAACTTTCCCGTATTGATCCTGTAAAGCAGATCGACGGCGGCCGAATAGAGATACTGCTCCTGCTCCACATAGACCTGCCAGCGAAACGGTATCTTGCCGGTCGCGTTTTCCCGTCCGACGGAATTGAGATATGCGTTCATATCATCCCCGTATGACGCGGCAAGTTTTTGGAACAGTGCGGCGCACCTCTCCCGGTCCGCCGAGTCTACCGCCGCGGCAATATCGTAAAAGAGCTTTAACGGCAGGTGTTCCGTCCACGGATGCTCGCGGTTCATAATATGAAAGTGCCGGTCGCCTCCCGAAAACGCGGCAAAGACAAAATTGTCTAGCTCACAAAAAAGGTGCAGCAGCACGGGATTGCCGAGCTGTTTGATGAAAAAGACGGTAAATTCGAAGATACCCCCCGAATTGTTATTTGCGATCTCCGCGATGATGAGGTCCAGCTTCTCTAACCCTTCTGAGTCAACATAGCGCGCGCCGCGCGCCAGAATGGGGGGGAGAAAATAACTCATCCCATCATACATATCGATGACGCCGCTAATACGGTCATAAAGTTCGCATTTATTGGCGCCGCATTGCCCGTCCCAGCAGACGGTGGCCGTCCTGCCGGGCGAGAGCTCTATATAACCTTCACTTTTCAAGGACTGCAGCGCTTTCCTTGCCGTACTAAAAGAAACGTCGAATGTCTCCGCTATCTCCAGTGCCGAGGGCAGCGGTTCTCCCTTTTGATATTGACCGCTTTCGATCTGCGCGCGGTAAAATCTGTAAATTAGCCTATACAGTCCTTGGGTGTCGCTCATATCGCCCCTTCTTTCGTCGTATACATAGTTTACCATAACAGTTTTGAAAAATTATAAATAGCTATACTTGATAAAAAATAGATATGTATGATAATATAATAGCTGTATTTGTAAATTAAGTATTGTGTTTGAAAAAATGGATTAGCAAAATTACTGGAAAAAAAATAGTAGTAATGGGGGAATATCGAATCATGATAAATACGTTGAAAATAAAAACAAACAATCATTCAGATATCCTTGAGTCAGTAAAAAAACTTGCGGCAGCTTCAAAGCAGCCCCTCATTGTTATCAACGGCAACGGCGACGTGCTTTCTGTAAATGAGCTTGGAGCGGAGGCTCTTAAGAAGAAGGGACGCTCGCTGATGGTACGAAAGTTCTTTTCTTTTTTTAACCCCGTGTGGTATCTTGCCTATAACAATAATTTTTATGAGATAGAGAGCATCGCTGATTTCCGGACTAAAGAAAGCACGCTGCATATCTGCCGGATACGTACCTGAAAGCGCCGTTGGCGTGCTATTCGTAAGCATAATAAAATATGAACTATAGACTGGGTCAAAGTTTATATTTTTAGTTTCGGTTATTACTGATTATTTTAAAAATAATAGTTGATAACGCTGATATATCTGAGTAAAAGTAGAAGTTTGCCTCTTTTCAAAGTTCAGAAAAGATGTTAAACTTATCTCATCAAGATTAAAAATAAACAAATAAACCCTAGCGGTTCAATAATCATGAGGAGGAAAAGAAATGCTCAGCACACAGCAGATTATCGACAAGACAAACAAACTCGGCGCGCACAACTATCACCCCAAAGACGTCGTCATCGTTGAGGGAGAGGGCGTAATCGTACGCGACCCCGAGGGACGCGAGTATTTTGATATGCTCTCGGCCTACTCGGCCCTTAATTTCGGGCACCGTCATCCCGAGATCGTGGCCGCCGCAAAAGATCAGCTCGACAAGGTGACGCTTACCTCACGCGCCTTCCACAACGCCGTTCTCTGTGATTTCTATGAAAAACTCTGCGAACTGACGGGTAAAGAGATGATCCTCCCCATGAATACCGGCGCTGAGGCCGTTGAGACGGCTCTTAAGACCGTCCGCCGCTGGGGGGCAGAGGTCAAGGGCGTCGAAAACGGCAAGCAGGAGATTATCGTCTGCGAGAACAACTTCCACGGACGCACGATCGCCATCGTAAGTTTCTCCACCGACCCAGACGCGCGTATCAACTACGGACCATACTGCGAAGGCTTCAAGATAATCAAATACGGCGACGCCAAGGCCCTGGAAGAGGCGATCACGCCCAACACAGTTGCTTTCATGGCGGAGCCTATACAGGGAGAGGCGGGGATCATCACGCCTCCCAAGGGTTACCTTAAGGAAGTGCGCGATATCTGCACGAAGCACAATATCCTCTTTATCGCCGACGAGGTTCAGACGGGCTTCGCGCGCACCGGAAGAATGTTTGCCTGCAACTTTGAGGATGTCGAGCCCGACATCTTCATCCTCGGCAAGGCTCTTGGCGGCGGCGTAATGCCGATATCGGCGGTCGCGGCCAACAGGGACGTCCTTGGCGTATTCACCCCCGGGACCCACGGCTCGACCTTCGGTGGCAACCCCTTAGCCTGCGCGGTTTCAATAAAGGCGATGGAGATACTCGTAAGAGACGATTATTCAAAGCAGGCCGAAGAGAAGGGCAACTACTTCATGCAGAAGCTCCGCGAGATAGACAACCCCGAGATCATCGACGTCCGCGGCTCCGGCCTCCTCATCGGCGTTGAATTCTCCGTCCCCGCGGCCGCCTATGTGAAGAAGCTCATCGCCAACGGCGTACTGGCGAAGGAGACCCACGAGCGCACGATCCGCTTCGCGCCGCCGATCGTCATCACCTACGAGCAGATCGACAAGGCCGTAGAGGGCATCAAAAAGGCATTCGCGAAATAGCGACAGTAAGCGACTATATATCCTGTATAAAATGTCGGCAAAGGACCTCCTTTATGGAGGTCCTTTGTTTTGTCCGCCGCGGGTGCTACAATTAGTTACCAATTTTAATCAACGGACGGTGGATTTTTATGACGGCAGCTTTGACACTTGGATTTATCGGCACCGGCGGCATAACCTCTTTTATCGTGCGTGGGCTTTGCTCCGCGCCGGAATTTACGGGGAAGATCGTTCTCTCGGTGCATAAAAACAGGGATAAGGCCGAGACGCTTAAGGCGCTTTTTCCTGACAGGATAACGATATCCGGCTCCAATCAGGAGGTAGCCGACTTCTCGGATGTCGTATTTATTGCGGTGCTTCCGCAGCAGCATAAAGCTGTGGCAGAAGCTATTAAATTCAAGCCAGAACACCGTGTCGTCCATATCACCGGAGGCGTGAAGCTGGCGGATTCCCTTGATCTCTACGCTCCCGCGATGAGCGCGGTGCGCGCGATCCCGCTGCCCTTTGCCGCGAGACGGATGGGGCCGGTGCTCTTTTACGGCAAAGACCCGGTCTGCCGCGAGCTGCTGGCGACGCTCGGCGCTATCGTCGAAGTACAGGCGGAGAGCGAGCTGGAGGTGCTGGGGCCTGTGACGGGCATGATGGTCCCCTATTACGCGCTGATCGCCGAATATGTAAAGTGGGGTATTGCAAGGGGACTTTCGTTCCGCACGGCGCTCGACTATGCCGGTTATATGAACGAGGCGCTCTCCTCTTTCATGCGCACCGACTGCGGGGAGGATATAGAAGCCTTCCTGGTCGACAACTCGACCCCCGGCGGCGTAAACGAACTCGGCCTGCGGCTGCTCCGCGAGGGCGACGCCTACTCCCCCTGGTCGAAGACCCTAGACGCGCTCTATGTACGCTATAATTCAATGGGTAAAAGCAGGGACTAAGGCGGGGCATCGCTGTCCAGAAGGCGGGCCGGCCGATTTTCAGCGCTGACAGTGCGATATATAAAGAAAAGAATTGGGTGCCGGAGACGGTGGATGAGTTATTTACTCATGCCGTCCTATCTTCAAAAACAGATAAAATACAGTAATATTTTTAACGTGGAGAAATCATATGCCGGAAGATAAAAAAGGACAGCCAGCTACAGGTACGGAGACAGCTACTTTTTCCCTGAGCGCCTTCTGGCGAGTTTATCCGCTATCCTTTTCTCGCCGCTGATTATGGTAGAGGCCCCCTCCGGCTTTGGCAAGACGACCGCAGTCCGTGAGTATATTAGGGAGAGATTGCCGCAGCCGGCGCATGTGCTGTGGTATACTTGTTTCGGTGAGCCGCCAGCAAAAGCCTGGGATGGTATTTGCGGCCTCTTTGCGGAAGATAAAAGAATCTAAGGGCAAGTTCAAGCTGGAAAAAATGGGGTTTTATTTACAGGTCAGCACCCGACGTTAAATTCTGTTTGTTATAGATGGCAGGAAAATGGAGATGATATCCGTAAAAAGATTGGCTCTCCTTCTGCCCCGTAGTGCTGATAGTTGCCTTTACGACGCCGCTCGCCGCCATGCCGGCGCGGCACGCGGAGATGATAAAGAACGGCGCCGCCGAGGCCGAAGCATACGCCACCGCCTACTACGGCTGTTTCGGAAATATCGAACGCGTGCTGCTGTGGCAGTGGCTGATGAAAAACCCCGCGGGCGCGCAGGGGCTCTACCGGCTGAAAGGCTAAGGTTTAGTGGCGTCGCTTGCCATTCAGCAAGACGATGAGAAGAAAGTCTATGCCATATCGCTGACGGTGAGGCCTGATAAGAGCCCTCATTCCGCCGCGGAATTGGGCGAGTGTCTTGGCAGGCTTATGGGCAGGACGATGGCGGTCGCCGACAGAGGCGGAGAAGAGAAACTCTTCACCCTGACTCTTGAGGGGAATGAGATCGAACTGAAGGCTGCGGAAGGCTTCAAAGATGGAAGCGGAGCGGAGCTGGGCGTTGACCCGAACGGCAGATACGCGAGGCAGAAGAAATAGATAAAGACTCATGCGGCGGCCTGCTTTTGCGCGGACGCCGCCGGTCCGTAGGATATGAGGTGAATGAGATTGGGAAAAACATAAAAGCGTTCGTGGCGTCTCTCTCAGCCGTATTGGCGGTTCTTGTCATGACCTTCCCGTCGTTTGCCGCCGAGACGAAGCTTAATATCAAGCCCGCCGAACTAAAAAGCATGAGCACCTTTTTGAGTAATTTCACCGAACTGGGCATGATGGATTTTGAGACGGCGAAGCTGAAACGCGCCGATCTCATCCATTTCGGGATTTGGCATAATTATATAAATAATTACCACACCCGTATCCAGCCGGCCAAAGATAGAGATAGAGAGTACGGCGATCTGCTTATCGAAGGTAAATACGTCTCCGAGAGCATCAAAAGATATTTCGCCCTTGATTTTAAGGAACACGGCGCTGTTGACGACGGTTATCATTCCTATTACTACGACGGCAGGTTCTACTATCTTCACGGCGCCGACGGCGATGCGGCGGTCCACGCGCGCGTGAAGACGGTGTGCCGTGACGCCTCGGGAAGGCTCCGGATGGCCGGAGAGGTCTACTATCCGGACGGACAGAGTGAAGAGCGGTATGGCTTCACCGCGTTGGTTAAACCATGGAAATATAATGGAAAAGATACCTGGGCTATCCTGAGCTTTAAGGTGGCGAAATCCTGGTACGAAGACATGGGTGAGGGCGGAGATGACTCTGAGTGACGGCGACGCTTTGCGGCGGCAGCTCTGCTTATCCTCATTCTAGTTATATCGGCTCCGGCAATAGCCGCCCAGACGAGGCTGGATGTCAAGCCGGAGGAGCTAAAACAGATGGACGTATTTCTTTCCAATTTTACGGCGCTGGGCATGATGGATTTTGAGACGGCGAAGCTGAGCCGCGCGGAGCTTATCAGCTTTGGCATCTGACATAACTACGGAAACAATTACCGTAGCCGTATCGTTCCCTGCAAGAGAGAGGGCTGCCTATTCGGAGGGATGACCGTCGATGGAAGATATGTCGCGGAGAGTGTTGAAAGGTATTTCGGTCTTAAATTCAAAGAGCACAAGGCCGTCTCCGCTAACGGGCTGTCCTATGGCTACGACGGAAAGCTCTATCACTTTGACGGCGCGGACGGCGAGGCCGTATATCATGCGCGGGTAAAGGAGGTCTATCTGGAGGACTCCGGCAGCCTGAGAATGACTGGCGAGGTCTGCTGCGCCGAAGACGAGTGGGGAGCGCCGAAGCACGGATTCGATGCCCTGGCCAGGCTGTGGAAATACGGCGGCAAAAAAAGCTGGGCCATAATCAGCTTCAAGGCGGCGCGGTCCTGGTTTGAATAACGCGAAGGGATAATTGATGCTGCTCTGGACGGCAGCCTTGTTGCTTATCATATCGTTGGCGCTGGCCTCTAAACTGCCCGTTGTGCAAAACTGAGGGGCGGTAAAGATCGTTCTTTGCCTGTTTGCGGCTGTGGCGCTGCTTTATATCGCCGCGGTCCTGCTGTTGGCTGGAGGGGTGGATTAAAACCGCGGACTACCGTGTTCCGCTTGCGTTACTTTTGATATTAAAGTTTCTCGAACCGCTGATAGTATCGGCGTTCTTTTCCATCATTCGCCGGATAATGAGGCTGCGAAGGAATATGAAGAGCCTTGTCGTTCCGCGCTGAGGCGGGCGGGCGAAAGCGTTGGAGATAAGCCGCGTCAGCGCGGATTTCTTAAAGTTTGGCGCGTTTGCCGGCGGTGTTACGATCTTTACGGCGTCCTGACCGTCTTTGACGACCTTGACAGATTATATGACAATGTCAAAAAACTGCTGAATACCGTCAAAAATAAGTGAGCGCGGCGTTTACTGCCGCGGCTCACTTGACCTCCACCAATCGGCGGCGCTTAAACGCGGACTCCGACAGGCGTCAACGCCTCGTTGGGGCAGAGTCCGTAGCAGAGGCCGCAGCCCGTGCATTTGTCCATATCTATAGATATGCCGCCGCGTGAGAGCGAGATCGCCTGATAGCCCGCGTCGCGGCAGCTGACGGCGCACCGGCCGCAGCAGCTGCACTTCATGAGGTTGAGACTGGGCTTGAAGAGGCGTCCCCTGTCGATGTCGGCATGGTGGACGATACTGCCGAGGGCTTTGCCGCGAAAGGCCTCGATATCTTCAAATCCCATGCGTTCCATGTAGGCGGATAGTCCGCTGCACA
This sequence comes from Cloacibacillus sp., assembly GCF_020860125.1. NCBI lineage: Bacteria > Thermotogati > Synergistota > Synergistia > Synergistales > Synergistaceae > Cloacibacillus > Cloacibacillus sp. The sequence goes on from NZ_JAJBUX010000073.1 coordinate 41,484, forward strand.
GACCGCCGATGATGTCGTAGCCGTGTTCCATGACCGCCGAACAAATCTGCAGCGTCGAGGCTCCCGCGAGGATGAACTCGGCGGCGTCATGCCAGTCGTAGATCCCGCCGCTGCCGGATATCGGTATCTTCACGACGCGCGCGATCTCCAGCACCGAGCGCAGCGCGATCAGCTTTATCATGTGTCCCGAGAGTCCGCCTGCGGTGCCTACGCCGCCGACGTTCAGGCGCGGGCGGAAATTCTCAAGGTCTATTCCTGGCATTGAGCTGACGGTGTTTATAGCGCAGACCGCATCCGCGCCATACTCCTCCGAGAGCGCCGCGGCGTAGACGATGTCCGAAAGTACTGTGAGCTTTGTGATGAGCGGCAGCTTTGTCGCCTCTTTCACCCAGCCGAGTATCTCTTTGATCTTCGCCGGGTTGCCGCCGATGCTCACGCCGCTGCCGATCTCGCTGCATCCGTGGGGGCAGGAGAAGTTCAGCTCGATGGCGTCCGCTCCCGCAAGTTCGCAGTCGGCCGCCGCTCGCTGCCATTTTTCTTTTATTGGCGCGTGCCCGTAAAGGATGCTCGCGATGACAGCACGGTCAGGCCAGCGTTTTTTTAAAAAGGAGATGTCTTCGCAGGATTCTTCGTTCGTCTTCTGCGAGGTTAATTCAATGTTCATATATCCGAATACCGCGTTTTTGAACTCGCCGCCCATACCGCGGACGGGGAAGATACGCGGAGAGACGTCTCTGATCTCGTCCCCCTCCGTGCCGGTGTATTGGGTTAGCGTCTTGATCACCGCGCCTCCCCAGCCTGCCTGAAACGCGCGGTCTATCATCTCACGGTCGCGCGCGGGAGGCGCAGAGGCCAGCATAAAGGGATTGGGCATTTCGATGCCGAGGAAGTTTGTGCGAAGATTTTCTCTCATAGATCAGTCCTCCATATTGCATATTGGTCCATCTGTTTACGGCAGATAAAATATAACACATGCGTAGTATTATAGCGTCGGCTGCGGAAATCGTGAGGTTAAAATGGGCCTCCTGCGGTTAAAGAATATTCGACAACAAAGATGAGACGCCATAGGCAAGGCGTCTCATCTTCGTA
>NZ_JAJBUX010000074.1 GCF_020860125.1 Cloacibacillus sp.
TTATCTGTGGGAGTTGTAGAGTCTGGAGACATTGCGGCGCTGATGCGGGGGGGTTGGGGGGGGGGGGTATTGGGGTATTGGGGGCCGGTTGCTGGATTGCTGAGTTGTGTGATAAGGGAGAGGGCGAATCGGTAAGGTAAAAGATAAATAGCGGCTTAGCTTCGGGTGAGGGAAGAGATAAGTAACAATGTTTTTTGGCGCCCTCTCTGAGGGAGCTCCCCGCGAAGCGGGGTGAGGGAGAGTTGACCTTATGTTCTTCCGCGGCTTTCGCCGCGGGCTCTGTTTGGCGCGGTTCCCGCGCCAAACAGAGCAACACTCCTTCAGTCTCGGCGAAAAAACACCGCCGAGCCAGCTCCCTCGGAGAGGGCGCCTTTAAGGGCAAAGTCAAAAGCTAAATCGCTATTTATCTCTTTTTGCCTACCCATAGGAAATCGGCGTTTGTGAGCAGAGAACCAAAACGCGAGTTTTTGCGTTTTGTGTGATAAGTGAGAAAGGAAATCTTCGATTTCAGTTTTCGAACTTATAGTTTTCCCACCAAGCGCTCAGTTTCTTCATCAGAAATCAGAAGTGCAAATAACGAAATAACTGGGGGCTTGGTAAGTACAGGCGCACTAAAGTGCGGCGACAGCAAGGCAATGTCCCCGCCAAGGGGCGGGGACATTTTCAAATTATCCATATTAGTGCGTATAAACGCCGATTTCCTAGCTGTGGCAGTTCTCGGTAAAGCCGTCTATGGTCATCACCTGTCCCGATATTTTCGCTCCCGAGGGCGAGCAGAGGTAGAGGCACATATCTGCGATGTCCTGCGCCCCCACGAAGGTCCGCAGCGCGGTCTGGGAGGTGTACCCGGAGCGTACCGCCTCCGGCGAAATCCCCAGCGCCGCCGCCTCGCGCCTGATGACGCCCTCTATCCGCTCACCCTCGACACAGCCGGGACAGACGGCGTTGGCCCTGATGCCGAATTCTCCGAGTTCGAGGGCGAGTGTCTTGGTGAAGCCGATGACGGCCCATTTGGAGGCCGCGTAGGGAGAGCGGTGCGGATAGGCGAAGAGGCTCGCGGTGGAGCCCATGTTGACGATTCCGCCGCCTCCCGCCTTTATCATCATCGGCGCGGCGAATTTCGCGCAGAAGAACTGGCTGTCGATATTTGTACACATCGTGCGCCGCCACTCCTCCGGCTCGACCTCGTCAACGCGCGCCGTCGGCCCCGCGACGCCCGCGTTGTTTATGAGAAAGTCAAGGCCGCCGAGACGCTCTTTTATATCCGCGAAGAGCCTCTCAACATCTTCAAAGCGGGAGACGTCCGCCCGCGTGTATGTGAGCCCCGGCAGCTCCGCGGCGCGCCGTTCGAGCTTCTCCGCGGTGCGGGCGCAGATGTGGACGGAGGCGCCCGCCCAGTAAAAGCTCTCGGCGATCACCGCGCCGATGCCGTCAGCCCCCGCCGTCACCAGTACCCGTTTGCCCTTAAAAGCCGTCTCCATCTTTTTCTCCTAATACATCTTTCCGATGCGGCGTTCGGCGATCTCCCGTATTCTGCCGGAGTGCACCAGTTCGCGCGCCCACTCCATATCGGGAGAGATGTAGTGATCGTTTTCCATGAAGGGCGCCCTTTCGCGCACCGCCGCGCCGACGGCGGCGGTCGCCTCGGAGAGCGGCAGCCCCTTTTGCACGCGCAGGTCGGCGGCCTGCACCGCGGTGAGCAGTTCGTTGCCGAGGACGTATTCCGCGAGCCTCACAACTTTGCAGGCTTTCATCGCGGCGTTGTATCCCATGCTCACGTAGTCCTCCTGGAAGGCGCAGGTAGGGACGGAGTCGACGGAGGCCGGATGTGAAAGCATGCGGATCTCACCCAGCAGCCCCGCGGAGGAATATTGGACGATCATGTAGCCGCTGTTCTCTCCGGGGTTCGCCACGAGAAACGGCGGCAGGCCGCTCACATGCTCGTTGACCATGCGGTCGGTGCGCCGTTCGGAAATTTTCGCGAGGTAGCCCATCGCGATGCAGATGGAGTCGCTTTCAATGCCGACGAAACCGGAGTCGCTGTTGCAGGCGCTCAGCACTTCGCCGCTCGGATGGATGATGGGGTTGTCGTCGCAGGAGTTCATCTCGGTCTGGATCGCCGCGACGGCGTCGTTTACGGTCTTTCTCGCCGCTCCGTGCGCCTGCGGCACGCAGCGCAGTGAGAGCGCGTCCTGGAGGTTTTTGCCGCCGGTCTCTTTCAAGAAGGCGCTGTCCGCCAGTATTTTTCTCACATGTTCCGCCGTGGCGGCCTGTTCCCTGTGGGGCTTTACCGCCATCACCCGTTCGTCAAAGGCTTTGAGGTTCGCGGTCAAGGCCTCAAGCGTGCACGAGGCGATGACGTCGGCGGAGGCCACGAGGTTTCTCGCGTCATAGGCCGCGATGGCCCCCATGGCGGTTATTGAGGTGCAGCCGTTGACGAAGCATAGCCCCTCTTTGTAGCTCGGCGTGAAGGGGGTTATCCCGGCACGCCGCAGCGCCTCGCCGCCGTCGAGCAGTTCGCCCTGGTAGTAGGCCCGCCCCTCTCCTGTAAGGACGAGCGCCGCGTGCGCCTCCGCGTCGAGGTAGCCGACGGAGCCGTGCAGCGGCACCCACGGGGTGACGCCTTTGTTGAGCAGCTCCGCGATCAGCGCCAGCGCCTCGAAGCGCGCGCCGGAGACGCCGCTGCCCACGTTGGCAAGCATCATGAAGAGCATTCCGCGCACGGTCTCCTCTTCCATCGGCTCGCCGACGGTGGTACAGTGGGTCAGCATCGTATTTTTCTGATAGCGGATCGCCGACTCTTCTGGGATCGCCCGCTTCACGTTCTCCCCCAGTCCCGTCGTGATGCCGTACATGCGACGCTTCTCACGGACGAAACGGTCCACAAGGGCGCGGCATCTGTCGACGCGCTCCCGGTAATTTTCGCTGAAGGAGACTTTCGCGCCGAATCTCGCCACGGCGATTAGGTCTTCAAGCCTTATTTCTTTATCAAGAACGACCTCTTTTATATCTCTCGGCTCCGCAGTTGCCATGTTCACAATTATTCCCCCTGTTTTATCGCTGAAAAGTTTTTATTAAAATGTCCGTTTTACGCTGCAGCCGTCCGCGGCGATCGGAAGGTAGTAGACCTTCGCGCCCTCCCGCGGTTCGCCGAAGAAGGCGACGTGATAGGGGCGAAAGACGCTTTCGACCTTCAATACCTCGAGCGACAGATTCCCCCCGACGCGGCGGCACAGGATGCGGCGCACGAGGGCGTTGCCGCGCGTTATGAGCGTCTCGTCGGAGAAATCGGAGAGCTGGACCTCATCCTCGCCAACCTCGCTCTCCACGGTCTCGACGCCGCGCCGGTCGTAGTAGGAGACGCCGCAGGTGGAGCCGTTGGCGATCATCTCTATCTTACTTTTCCGTGGCAACGCGCCGCGGCGGAAGAGCCTTTCGAACAGAGGCGGCGGCGAGGTTATCTCAAAGGTGATGAGCCTGTTTTCAATATAGAGGGTCTTCATCACGATATTCTCTTTTCCCTTTCCGGAGAAGAGTCTGGCGATGAAGCCCTTGCGGGCCGCATCTCTCTTCGCCTCTTCGCGGCTTTTTTTTATGGCAAAGTTCCTGATTATCATACAGGACACCGGCTATTTGGAACGGCGGCCCGACGCGGTCACCGTTTTTTACCGGCCGCCCGGGAGAAGGCGAAGACCTGCCCCACGTATTTGAGGAATATCCACAGCGTCACGAGCATCGCGCTGTAGGGCAGCAGTCTGCCGAGCACGATATCGACGTCGTGCATCATGCAGTAACCGATAAATACCGCCTCGAGGGCAAAGCAGAGGCAGAGCGCGCCGTCTATTCCGATCCAGGATATTTTCAGTTCGTTGTTTTTGTCGTTATTTGCCATTTCGCCATCCTCCTAACATCTGATCGTCTTCTGATCGTCGAAGCCGGTCTCTTTTCCAATCCTGCTGCCTATCATCCAGAAGATAAATGAGAGCGGCAGGGATACGAGTATCGGTTCAAGGGCGCCGAAGCTCTCCGATATGACCACCGGGCAGAGCGAGAGCCAGGCGAAAGAGAGGCCGCCGGCTCCCATGGAGAGCAGCCCCGCCATCTGCGTCTTTCTGCCGCTGTACATCAGCGCCATCAGCACGGGGACGAAGCCCGTCGACATCCAGAGGCTGATGAGGAAGACGAAGGCGTCGTAGACAAGCGTGAAGCGGAAGGCCAGGCAGAGCCCGATTACTCCGAGGATACAGGCTCCGAGCCTGCTCAGGTTGACGAGTTTTTTGTCGCTGAGCTCTTCCTTCGCGAAGATCCTCGCGTAGATATCTTTGGCGAGGGTCGTTCCCCCGATCAGGTAGTAGCTGTCAAGCGTTGAGATGATCGCGCCGAAGAGGCCGATTATAAACAGGGCGCGGATGCCGACCGGCAGATGCGAAAGCACCATCTGCACGTAGGCCAGCTCCGGCTGCGCGCCGGGATATTTTACGTGCACGACCATGCCCGCGATATTGGTGACCGCGTCGAAGATGAGCCAGAGGCAGAAGCAGGTGAGCATCGCGCGGCGGCCGGTCTTCGCCGTGTTGCTTGCCGAAAAACGCTGGTAGAAGCTGGGGTCGGCGTAGACGTTGATGCAGAGCAGCACGAGCATCAGCGCCTTCGTGACGGACATGCCCGCGACGGGGCTTGTAAAGGCGGGGTCGCTCGCGGTCGCCGCCCTGATACCGGCCATACCGCCGACGCTGTCATATATCTGCGGAAAGACCATGCAGACGCTCATTATCATGAAAAAGAAAAAGATCATATCCGTTACGGCGACGCCCATAAGGCCGCCGAGGCAGGTCAGCGCGATCGTCAGTACGACGACGAAGATGCCGAGGTAAACCTTATTGACGCCCCAGGCCGCCTCGCCGATAAATCCCGTCGCCGTTATCTCTCCCAGCTGCGAACAGTACATGAAGAGGAATATCGAGGCGATCACCGCCGCGGCCTTGCCGTAGGCGTGATCTATGACGTCGGGGATCGTAACGTCGGCGCGCACATGGATGCGCGGCCCGACCCAGAGGGCGAGCGGAAAGCGGACGGCATGAGCGCCGATGGACCAGATAAACCAGGTGGCCATGCCGAAGACGGAGGCGTAGCCGATGGTTCCCACCACGCCCACGCCGCCGTACCATGAGGCGACGAGCGTTCCCACCACAAGAGACCACGGCAGGCTGCGGTTCGCGAGATAATAGCTCTCCATGTCGGTTATCGACTTGGAGAAGTAGTAGCCTATCCCAAGCACGCCGATGACGGTAAATACGATGACGATGTTGTCGATGCCAGTTAACATGAATCCAACACTCCCTTTTTTAGGAGGCCGACGGAGCGGCGCTCCTTTAGATTTTTTCTATCGAAATGGCGCCGACGGGGCAGTGGTTTTTGCAGACGGTACAGCCCCAGCAGTCCCTTTCTTCAAATATCACCCGTTTGCCGGCGCGCCGGAAGGCCCGGAAGTTGCATATCTTCGCGCACTTGCCGCAGCCGACGCACTTTTTCTCATCCCAGAGGATACGGTATCTCCGCTTCGGCCATACGCCCTGCGCGCCGATTCTGCGCGAAGCCCTGATGGGATAGCAGCAGTCCCCGCAGCAGTTGCAGATTGCCGCCATCTCCTCGGAGGTGTGCATGAGGCCGTTCCTGTCGGCGAGAATGATGATCTTCTTCGCCTCCTCTTTTGTCAGCGGCCTTCCGTGGCCGCGGTCCCATTCGGAGTTGATCTCCCTGTTGAAGAGGATACAGACGCCGCGCGGCCTGTCGCAGTTCATCGCGACGCTCTTGCAGTTGCAGGGGGCCACGTACGGCTCGAAGCCGAGGGAATCTATCAGCGCAAGCGTCTCTTCGAGCGTATAGAAAAAGGCGTTCTCTATGAGCCCCTCTCCCATCAGCGCGGCTTCGAGGCGGGGCTTCGCCTTTTCCATATACTGTGCCACATACCATTCGTCGATCTTTTTGCGCTCCTCCGCGGGAATCTTCGCCCAAAGCTCTGGCTCGTACTGAGCAAAAAAGGCCAGACGCCGGTAAAAATTGGCGGGACGGTAAAAAATGGTCCCCCCATTTTCGGCCTTATCGAGGACGCCGCGCGAATAGGCCTCTCTGATAAAGGCGTCTGGATCGCCGGTTATCTTTAGTTTTTTCAGCAGTGAATGGAGCTCTTCAATCGAGTAGTCCCGTCCATCCGCCGCGCAGAGAAAACGGTACTCTTCATCGTTCAGAAAAAAATCCGTGAAGGGGAGGGCAGATTCTGGTATTTCAAACAATTTTGCAGCCTTGTCATGCATTTTATACACCGCTTCCTCTCTATCATTGACAGTTAAGCAAAGCAATATCAAAGGTAATACACAACCATTTGGAGCAAAACTACAGACTCTTTTTGAAATTTTATGCTACATGCTGCATGTAGCATGTAACTGCGATTATGTTATACTTGTGAAAAAACTTTGTCAAGTTTCAAAAGGGAGAATAGTTATGTCATTTTTCCATAATGAATCGCTGCGAAAAAAACTTTATGACTATATAAAGCGAAAAATAAACTCGGGAGAGCTGCGCCCCGGCGACCCTATCAACCAGAAGGAGATCTTTGAGGAGCTGAACATCAGCCGCACGCCCTACCGCGACTGCATGATACAGCTTGAATCGGAGGGGCTTGTGAGGATCATACCATGTAAGGGGGTCATCGTGCGGGAGCTCTCCATCAACGAGGTGATGGAGGCGCAGGAGGTCGGAGCCGCCCTTGAGGGCATGGCTTATGAGCTTGCCTTTTACAACGCGCGTGAAAGATGTATCCCCAAACTCAGCGAACTTATCGCCAAGGCGGAAAAATGTTTTCAGAATAACGAACCCATCGTTCAAGACTTGAATATGGAGTTTCACATGGTCGTCTTTGAGCAATGTCCGAATCGAAGTATCGTCGAACAGCTTGTCAAAATGCGAGAACGCATCTATGATTTTCCACAGCGTAATTTGGTCCCTCTGTTAAAATGGGAAAAGATCTTCTGGCAGGAGCACCTGCGCCAGGTCGAAATACTGAAAAACGGCACCCCCTCGGAACTGGGCGGCTACACGCGCGACGTTCACTGGCAGGTGCGGGGAAGAGAAGAATACTGGGAGACTTTGTTTGCCGTAAAACCGGGAACGGTAGAGCAGTATTTCACGCAGCGCCGCGCCTACTGCGAGCGGGACCCGGAAGCGGAGAGCAGGAAGAAACGCCTGCAATAGCGGAATATGCCGCGTTTGCGCGCGTTTCCCGAGGGGACATATTGAAAATAGGCGCCCTAGGGGCGTAATCTTAATCGAGGTGTGAAAAATGATCCGTTTTGAATGCGACTACGGCGAGGGGGCCCACCCCCTTATATTGGAGCGGCTCGCCGCCACGAACATGGAACAGATGGCGGGCTATGGCGAGGACCAGCACTGCGAGGCGGCCCGCGGCTACATAAGGGAGCTCTGCCGCATGCCCGGCGCTGACGTGCATTTCCTCGTCGGCGGCACACAGGCCAATCTGGCGGTCATCGCCGCCGCGCTGCGCCCCCACCAGGGCGTGATCGCCGCCGAGAGCGGCCATATCAACGTCCACGAGACGGGAGCAATCGAGGCGACGGGACACAAGGTCATCACCGTGGCCGGCGAGGAGGGCAAGGTCACCGCCGGCGAGATACGGGGCGTCTATGAGAGCCACTGGAAGGACCCGACCCACGAACACATCGCCCAACCGGCGATGGTCTACATCTCAAACCCCAGCGAGATTGGGACGGTCTACACGCTGGCGGAGCTTGAGGCGATCGCCAAGGTCTGCCGCAAGTGCGGGCTGCCGCTCTTTATGGACGGCGCGCGCCTCGGCTACGGGCTGGCCTGCGAGCTCTGCGATTATTCACTCGCCGACATCGCCGCCCTCTGCGACGTCTTCTATATCGGCGGCACGAAGGTCGGCGCACTCTTCGGCGAGGCGGTCGTCATCACCAACGATACGCTGAAAAGGGATTTCCGCTACATAATGAAACAGCGCGGCGGAATGCTCGCGAAGGGGCGGCTCCTGGGGATACAGTTTGAGACGCTCTTCGAGGACGGCCTCTATTTCAGGATATCGGAGCACGCCGTACGGCTGGCGATGAAGCTCCGCGCGGCCTGCGCGGCGAAGGGCTACCCCTTCCTCGTCGATTCGCGGACGAACCAGCAGTTCCCCATCCTGCCCAACGGCCTCATCGAAAAGCTCGGGGAGCGCTCTATTCCTTCGCCCTCTGGCAGCCGACGGACGCGGCGCACACGGCGGTGCGTTTCTGCACCAGCTGGGCGACGAAAGAGGAGCATATCGACGAACTGACAGCGGCTCTGTAAAGCGCCAGATCACAAGAATAAGAAGTTGCGGCCGGCCCCCGTTGACCCCCCGCCCCCGCCGGTTTATTCTAAAGCCAGGGAGATATAAACAAAAGTCGCGGCCGCCCAAA
>NZ_JAJBUX010000075.1 GCF_020860125.1 Cloacibacillus sp.
TGGCGGCGGAGACCTGCGGGATATCGTAATGGAGAAGTGGGGTAATCATATGGACTTGTAAATCGGCGTTTATCAAAATCGACGCGAATAAGCACCGTATGCGTCATAAGTCGGTCTCTGAGTGTCCTCACCGTATGAACAATACGGCTCCGGTACTCAGAGACCGGCTTATTTAGCCTACGGCACTTCTTCGCGCCGATTTTCCTGTTATCATGTAAAATTCACAAAACCTATTTACATTTTTTATAGAAAAGAGATAAATAGCTATTTATCTTCGATGGGGTCGATGATAAATTACGGTTTAACCTCTAGCCCTGATAGCCTCCCTCTCTGAGGGAGGTGTCGGCCGCCTGTTTTTGGCGGCTGACGGAAGGAGTGTTGCTCTGTATGGCGCGGGAACCGCGCCATACAGAGCCCGCGGCAAAAGCCGCGGAAGAACATAAGGTCAACTCTCCCTCACCCCGCTTCGCGGGGAGCTCCCTCAAAGAGGGCGCCTTTAAGGGCAAAGCCAAAAGCTAAACCGCTGTTTATCATCGATAGGGTAAAAGCTAAATCGTGATTTATCTTTTTCCTAACCTGATTTACGGTGCGGTTGTCACTTCGTCAAGGCAGTCGAGACAGAGAAGTTTACCTTCGCAGACGCGGAGCCAGGGTTCGGCGGTCGGTTCGCCGCAGCGGGCGCAGCGGCGCGACTGGTAGATTTTTGCCTCGCGCGGCAGGGCGAAGCGCGCCTCCTCGATCTTGAATATCTCTTCCGTGGGGGCTTCGCGCATGAATTTTCGTTTTTCCTCTTTGGAGGCGAATTCTTTTTCTTTCAGCACGATACGGAAGGAATCGCCGCTTTTTCTATTGAAGAAGGTAAAGGCCTGTTTGCCGCGCAGCCGCAGGATGAGGTTGCCCTTGCCGGCAGTACAGCCAAGCAGCGCCTGTACCGCGTCTATCCCGCAGGCGTCGTTCTCCGCGACGCAGACGATTTCTTCGTCGGGCGACGGCTCCGTGAGCGCGAACTGTTCCATCGCGCAGAGCGCCGCGCGGAAGCCGATGAGCAGGCCGCCGCAGCTGTGGCCGTGAAAATCGACGCATTTTTTATATAGAAGTTCTTTATCCATCTGTCTGGCCTCCATTGTATTTGCAACTTAATTTCCCTGGGAATTATTATATCGAATAAAGATAAAAAAGATAATTTGCAATTCAACTTATATGGAGTTAAACTTTTTTAATCGGATTTGTGCGGAGGTATGGAATATGAAAAAAGAAGACGTATTTGCAAAATCGCTTGATATGCACAGGGAGCTGGGGGGCAAACTGGATATCGAGTGCAGAAAGAAGATAGAGAGTATGGCGGACCTCTCCCTCGTATATACGCCGGGGGTGGCGGAGCCATGCCGCGCTATTGAGCGCGATCCGGAGGAGCTCTGGAATGTAACGATAAAGAATAATCTGGTGGCCGTCATCACGGACGGCTCGGCGGTGCTGGGGCTCGGAGATATCGGCCCCGCAGCCTCGATGCCGGTGATGGAGGGCAAGAGCTGTCTCTTCAAGCGTTTCGCGGGGATAGATTCGATCCCGCTTGCGGTGTCGACGAAGGATGTCGACGAATTCGTCAGCGTGGTGTCGAAGATCGCCGTTTCATTCGGCGGCATCAACCTTGAGGATATTTCCGCACCGCGCTGCTTCGAGATCGAGCGCCATCTCCAGGAGAGGCTGGATATTCCCGTCTTTCACGACGACCAGCACGGCACGGCGGTGATCGCGCTCGCCGCCTATAAGAACGCCCTGCGCCTGACGGGACGCGGCATTGAGGACGCGGTGCTCGTCATTAACGGCGCGGGAGCGGCGGGCAGTTCGATCGCGCGTTATTTTCTCGCCGCGGGTGTAAAGAATATCATTATGTGCGATGTGGGCGGCGCGCTCTGCGAGGGATATACGGAGGGGCTGAATCCGGCGCAGATCGAGCTTTCCAGGATAACGAATCCCGAAAAGCGGCGCGGCAGCCTCGCCGAGGTGATAAGAGGAGCAGACGCCTTTCTCGGAGTTTCGCGCCCCGGTCTGCTCACCGGCGAGATGGTGCGCGGCATGGCCACGAACCCCGTCGTTTTTGCGATGGCGAACCCGACGCCGGAGATTTTTCCCGACGAGGCGCTTGCCGCCGGCGCGGCGGTGGTCGCTACGGGGCGAAGCGATTTCCCAAATCAGGTGAACAACTGTCTCGGTTTTCCGGGGATTTTCCGCGGCGCGCTTGATGTGCGCGCAAGGTGTATAAATGAAGAGATGAAGCTCGCCGCCTCGGAGGCGCTTGCCTCGCTGGTATCGGAGTCGGAGCTTTCCAGGGAGTATATTATTCCCTCCGCTCTCGACCCGCGCGTGGTGCCGGCGGTGGCTGCGGCGGTGGCCGCGGCCGCGCGCCGCACCGGCGTATCCAGGATATAGGAGGAAGGCTGATGTTTCTGAAAAACGAAGAGGCCTTTGAGATAGTCCGGGAGTTTGGTTCTCCGGTCTATGTCTACAGCGAGGATATATTGAGGCAGAGGTGCCGAGAACTGCTTGACGCCTTTGACGGGCGGCTTTCGCCGAGTTTTTCCGTTAAGGCGAATTCCAACCTCTCTCTGCTCCGCATCATCCGTGAAGAGGGGATCGGGGTGGACGCGATGTCCCACGGCGAGATTTTTCTTCTTGAGCACGCCGGTTTCAGCGGCGATGAGATTTTTTATATCGGCAACAATGTCTCCGCCGACGAACTGCGTTACTGCATAGACAGGGGGATACTCGTCAGCGCCGATTCGCTCTCCCAGCTGGAGAGCCTTGGGCGGATAAACCGCGGCGGGCGCGTCGCCCTCCGTTTCAATCCCGGCGTCGGCGCGGGGCACTGTGAGAAGGTGGTGACGGCAGGCCACAAGACGAAGTTCGGCATCGATCCCCGGTTCTGCGCGCAGGCCAAGGAGCTGCTGGCGAAGTATGATATGAAGCTCGTCGGCATAAACCAGCACATCGGCTCTCTCTTCCTGGAGCTGGAGCCCTATGTCGAGGCGGCGAAAAATCTGCTGGCGATGGTGCTGGAGAATTTTCCCGGCCTTGATTTTATTGATTTCGGCGGCGGTTTCGGCGTTCCCTACCGCCCGGATGAGAAGCGGCTGGATTTCGCCGCTCTGCGCGGACAGCTTTTCCCAGTTCTTGATTCGTTTGTCGAGAGTTATGACAATAAGTATGTCCATTTTAAATGCGAGCCCGGACGTTATCTGGTCGCCGAATGCGGCCTGCTTCTCGGCACGGTCCATGCCGTGAAGGAGAATTACGGCGAGACTTATGTCGGGACCGATATCGGTTTCAACGTCCTGATGCGCCCCGTCCTTTATGATTCATATCATGAGGTCAATCTGCTGAAAGGCGGCGGCGAACATGACGGCGGGGCGGAGAGAGAGGCTTCACCGGTGACGGTGGTCGGCAATATCTGCGAAAGCGGGGACATTCTCGGGGCTGAGCGCCGGTTGGACGGCGTGCGCGAGAATGACTTGATCGCGGTGGAGAACGCGGGAGCCTACGGTTATTCGATGGCCTCGAATTATAACTGCCGTCTGCGTCCGGCCGAGGTGCTCAAGACGTCGCAGGGTGAGATAAAACTTATCCGTGCCGCGGATACGCTTGAGAGTCTGATCGAGAATTTTTAGAGAGAATAGTGATGGGAGGGGACGGATTAGAAAAAATCCGTCTTTTTTCTATGAGGCGCAACCGTTGATTTTTATTGTGGTAAAATAAATTCGTTATCGTTGAGCCGTTGTTGGAATGCAGTTATCTTTGATTCATAAACTTGGAAGGACTGAATCATTTGAATAAAGAGTTGTTGGTCTCTGCCGGAATAGATTATGACGGAGGTGTCCGGCGTTTTATGGGAAACGCCCCTCTATTTGAAAAGATGCTTTGCAAATTCCTCACGGATCAATCCTTCGCGGAGGCACGGAAGAGTTTTGAAAGCTGCGAATGGCAGTCTTTTATGCGGAATGTGCACACTCTAAAGGGACTCAGCGGAAATCTCAGTATAAATGTCATTTACCATACGGCCTCACAAATAGTTTCATTGCTGCGCGCTGATGACCTCACGGATCAATCCTTCGCGGAGGCACGGAAGAGTTTTGAAAGCTGCGAATGGCAGTCTTTTATGCGGAATGTGCACACTCTAAAGGGACTCAGCGGAAATCTCAGTATAAATGTCATTTACCATACGGCCTCACAAATAGTTTCATTGCTGCGCGCTGATGACCTAGAAGGGGCAAAGGCGCTGTTTCCCTCGCTGGAGGAAGAATACGGCGCCGTCTCTAAGGCTATAGGGCTGGCCGCAGAGGCAGACCAGCGATGACGGCTGAAAAAGGCGTTCTCATCGTTGACGATCTTGAGTTAAACAGGATATTGCTGGCGGAGATATTCAAGGGCAGTTACAGGGTATTTGAAGCCGGCAACGGTATCGAAGCCCTTGAACTGCTGCGGCGGGAGACGCCGCGGATAGACATGGTGCTCCTGGATATCGTGATGCTGGTAATGGATGGTTTTGAGACTCTCGCCGAGATGCGGGAGGATGCCGGGCTGTCCGGTATTCCGGTGGTGGTCATCACGGCGGGGGACGACCCCGACGACGAGATAAAGGCGCTGAACCTTGGGGCCACGGACTTTATCACCAAACCCTTCGATCCGCGCGTCGTCATGAGCCGTGTGCGCAACATAATCGAACGGCGCAAGATAGACGAGATAAAACTTGAAAATAAGATGCTGCGCAGACAGACGCTCGCGCAGGTCCAGCTTCAGGCGATCCTGGACAACATGATCGGCGGCGTCGCGCTTATTGAGTTTTCGGAACAGCCGCACGCGATCTATATGAGTCCGGGGTTCTATAGTCTGACAGGCTGTTCAAAAGAGGTATTCGAGGCTCACAAGGATGATTTCTTTTTCCGGGTCCACCCGGACGACCGTCCGAAGCTTGAGGCGGAGATCAAGGCTGGGATGGACAGGAAGGCCCCCATCAGCTGTGAATTCCGCGTGATCAGAGTGGATGGCAGGCCCTGCTGGGCTCATGTTCAGGGGATTAAGATATCATATCCCGACAGCCCTCACCCGGTCATGATAATGATATTCACCGATATTACGAATGAGAAAGAGAACGAGCGGCAGCTTATGGAGGCCAACGCCGAACTGCGTTATATGGCCTATCATGACTCGCTGACCACGATATTCAACCGAGAAGCCTTCTCAGATATGACCAGCGCGATGCTGCGGAATAACCCCGACAAGGAGTTTGTGCTCATATGCTGGAATGTGGAACGGTTTAAGTTTATAAACGAGCTCTTCGGAAAAGATACCGGGGATCTTATTCTTAAGGATGTCGCGGCGCTTTTGAAAAGAGAGATTGCCCATATCGGAACGTATGGAAGGCTGGAGGCCGACCATTTTGCCGTCTGTTTCCCTAAAAATGATATCGATATTGACGCTCTGATAAGAAGGATAAAACCCTGTGAAGACTTCCAGCGGAACCATTATGAAATAGTCATCCATGTGGGGATATACGAGATAGAGGACCCGACGGTGCCGGTAGACCAGATGTGCGACCGCGCGAACCTTGCCCTCCAGTCCGTTAAGGGCAATTATCTGCGGCGCTGCGCCTATTACACCGACGATCTGCGTTTCCCGCTGCTGCGCGAACAGGAGGTAGTGCGGGAGATGAGCCAGGCTCTTGAGGAGGGGCAGTTCGTCCCCTGGCTTCAGCCGCAGTACAACCATGCCACTGGGCGTATCTCCGGCGCGGAGGCGCTGGCGCGCTGGGAACATCCAGTACGCGGACTGATCCCCACCGGCGGCTTCATTCCTATTTTTGAGAAAAACGGTTTTATTTCAAAGCTCGACGAGAATATCTGGGAGCAGGTCTGCCGTCTTCTGCGGCGGTGGCTTGACGAGGGACGTCCGATGGTTCCAGTATCGGTCAATATCTCGCGGGTAGATATCTATAACCCCAAACTTGAATCCATTCTCACCGGCCTTGTCAAGAAATATGACATCCCTATCTCGCTCTTCCGTCTGGAGATCACTGAATCAGCCTGCGTAGAGAATCCCGCTCAGCTTATCAAGGTCATCAGCTCCCTGCGTGAGAGAGGCTTTTTCATAGAGATGGACGATTTTGGCAGCGGCTACTCTTCGCTCAATTCTTTGAAGGATATGCCGATAGATCTTGTAAAGCTGGATTTGAAGTTTCTGCTTGGCGACGATGAGTACCAGCGGGGAGGAAATATTCTCGCCTCTGTCGTGCGCATGACGAAGTGGCTCAGCCTACCCGTAATCGCCGAGGGAGTGGAGACGGCGGCGCAGGCTGATTTCTTAAAAAGTATCGGCTGTAACCTGGTTCAGGGCTATCTCTACGCGCGTCCGATGCCGGTCGGAGACTTTGAGGCGCTGATGGCCTCATCCTCTTTTGACACGGAGGAGCTTGTAAGAAAATCGGAAAATATAATTGACGTTAACGAGTTCTGGCGCCCAGATTCGCGGAGTTCTTTTGTTTTTAACGCGCTGCTCGGTCCGGCGCTGGTATTTGAATATAACGATGGAAGTATCGACATGCTGCGGGCAAACGACGGGTTCTTTTCCCTGCTCGGCCTTGACGGCGACCACGCTCCATTCCATAAGCTGTCCCTCATCGACCAAATTTGTGACGGCGACAGAGAACGGTTCATCTCCATGATCGAAGCGATGTCTGAAAGCGGGGAAGAGCGGGCCGCCAGTCTCTGCTGGAGGAACGGCAGCGGGGAAGAGCTGCGGCGCATAAAGGTGCGGGCGCGTATGCTGGCCGAAAGCGACGGCCGCAAGATAATCTTCGCCTCCCTGGAAGATATCACCGATTTTTGCTGAAGCTAAATGAAATAAAAACCCGCGGGGCCATTTCGCTCCGCGGGTTTTTTGTTGTGCCTCTAATAATAGGGGTGAATTGTTATCTTACCGAGCAGACGCTGCCAGCCGCCGTCGGAACTATGAGGCGGTCCCCCGCGATCGCTGGTGTCGCCACGATGTCGCCCTCAAGCTGCAGCTGCCAGGCAGGGTTTCCCGTGTTTATATCGAGGGCGTATAGGTTGTCGCTGTTTGAGCCGATATAGACGCGGTCGCCGAGCGCCGCCGCCGAGGAGAAGACGGAGCCGCCGGTGTTGTATACCCAGGCTTTGGAGCCGTTCTGCGCGTTGAGCGCCGTCACGTTGCCGGAGATGTCGCCGAAGACCACTTTGCCGTTATGCACGAGCGGCGCGGTCTCGATCTGCGCCTTCACGTCGTAGCGCCAGATCACCGCCTGATGTTTGATGCGCGCGCAGTAGATCTTGCCGTCCTGGCTTGTAAAGTAGAGCAGGCCGTCCGCCACCGCGGGAGCCGCCGTTATCGGCCCGCCGACGATGGCGCGCCATTTTAGTTTGCCGGTCGCGGTATCGATGGCGTACATTTTGCCGTTGCGGTTGCCGATGTAGACCACGCCGTCGGCGACGACCGGCGAGCCTGTGACGGCGGCGTCGGTCTTGAATTTCCATTTCTGCCATCCGGTTTTGATCGAGACGGCGTAGACGTATCCGTCGTTTGAGCCGAAGTAGACGGCGTCATCGGCGACGGCGGGCGAGGTCGCCACGCTGTTGGAGGTCGTGAACTTCCATATCTGTTCACCGGTATCGGCGTTAAGGCAGTAGAGACGGCTGTCAAAGCTGCCGACATAGACCCGTCCGTTGACCACGGCGGGAGATGAGGTTACCCAGTTGTCGGTGGTGAACTTCCACGCCTGCTGTCCGGTGTTGATGTTGAGCGCGTAAACTACGCCGTCGTTTGAGCCGAAGTAGACCTTGTCCTTGTAGACGGCGGGCGAAGAGGCGATGTTCTGCCACAGCTGCGTCGTCCATTCGCGCTGACCGGCGAGGCGCGCGGACGAGACGGTCTCTGTCGGCATCGTACCGCTGCGCAGAGCGTTGTTTTTGAAGAGCGGCCAGTTCTCCGCGTGGGCGGTAGCCGCCGCGGAGATGATCGCCGCCGCGGCGATAATGACCTGTATCTGTCTTTTCATGATTATGTTACCTCCATTAATCATTTATTTTGGCGTGATTATACTATACTTCCTGGCAAAATAGCCTTCATTCGCAGTCATTTATCTTTAATGGTAACGGCAGATTTTTTTAAGGTGCGTTGTGGTATAATTACCAGCTTCAATCCTGATAGTCGCCGCGCTCCGTCACCACCTCGTAGCCGATGGCGCGCATTCTCTTTTCGAGCGAGGCCCGCGCTTCCGCCGCTTCGTCGCCCGTGCTTATCTTATTGTCGTAAAGCATGTATTTTTTGCGCACGCTGAGCGGTGAGAGGTTGGGCATCACGACGTTGCACCCCGCAAGCACGCCGAGCTCGCGTCCGTTGTCCTCGATCGTACCCAGCGCCGTCGTCGCCGGCAGCAGTACCTTGGGATTCATGAGGCGCACGATCGCCAGAAGGAAGAGCATGAGCTCCGCCGTCCCCGCCCTTTCGTGCGCGAAAGGGGTGTCGTGGTGGGGGATGAAGGGCCCCATGCCGACCATCTGCGGGGCGAAGCTCTTTATAAAGAGCAGGTCGTCGACGAGGTTTTCGAGGGTCTGGTAGGGTGAGCCCACCATCGAACCGCAGCCGACCTGGTAGCCGATTTCTTTCAGGCAACGCAGGCACTCGATCCTGTTTGCCAGCGAGAGTTCCGCGGGATGCAGCTTCGCGTAGTGTTCCGGCGTCGCCGTCTCATGGCGCAGCAGATAACGGTTGGCCCCCGCGTCATAGAGCCGCTGGTAGCTCTCCCGAGTTTTTTCTCCGAGCGAGAGGGTGATCGCGCAGTCGGGATATTTTGCTCGGATGGCGCCGATGATCTCCGCCATCATATCGTCGGTGTAATACATGTCCTCGCCGCCCTGGAGCACGAAGGTGCGGAAGCCGAGGCCGTAGCCCGCTTCGCAGCACTGCATGACGTCTTCTTTCGTGAGGCGGTAGCGCTGGGCCGCGGCGTTGCTGCGGCGGATGCCGCAGTAATAGCAGTCATTGCGGCAGTAGTTGGTCATTTCGATGAGGCCGCGCACATATATTTTGTTTCCGAAATGGGCGCGTGCCACGGCGGCGGCCCGTTCGAACAGCGCTTGGGAAATATCGGCGCTGCGGTTTTCTATCAGCCAGAGCAGGTCTTCGCGCGAAGCCTCCTGTTTTTTATAAAGGGAATCTATTATATCTCTTGCCCTCATGGCTCTCACTCCCATATTTGAAAACGTTTGAAATACTAGTGGCAATTATATCTTATTTTCCCCTAAAATATGTTAGAATGGACCGTTCGTATTCTACAGTATATTTTGAGGCCAGCTTTTTAGGAAAGAAAGGGTCACCATGTTTGTAAATGATTCAGCATTCAGCGTAACCAAGGGAGTACTTTCCCTGATAAATGATAAACTCGTCGACCACGGCGTCCGCACCGCCTATATATTGAAGTCCATGATGTCTCTGCAGGGTGAGCTTGACCGGGAGACGATGAAGAAGATCCTCTTTCTCGGCATCTTTCACGACGTCGGTGCGAACAAGACCGAAGAGATCGCCAATTTGATGGAATTCGAGACGACAGAGACGGTCCCGCATTCTGTTTACGGCTACCTTTTTTTGAAATATCTCTCGCGGCTAGGCGACTGTGCGGAGACGATCTTATATCACCATCTTGCCTACGCTGAGCGCGGCGGCTGCCGCTCCGACTACAGGGAGCTCGCCCTCAAGCTGCATCTCGCTGACCGCGTCGACATCTGCGCGATGGGCGAGAGTTCCGACCGCCTTGTGATAGAGACGGTGGAAAGGTACGGCGGAGAGCAGTTCGACCCGGCGGATATAGAGCTATTCAAGGCCGCCGACAAAAAATTCGGCGTCATAAGGACTCTTCGCGGCGGCGGCTGCGAAGAGGATGTCAGGGAGTGTTACCGGGGGCGCTGGCCTTTTCCGAGGATGAGCTTATGGATCTTGTTCAGACGCTTGTATTCGCGATAGACTTCCGCAGCGAGCAGACGGTGCTCCATACTATACAGACCGCCAACTACGCAGAGATGCTAGGGGAGCACTCGGGGCTGGGAAAAGATGACTGCCGTAAGCTTTATTATGCCGGATTGCTGCACGATATCGGTAAGATCAAAGTTCCGGTGGCGATCTTAGAGAAGCCCGGCGCGCTGACGCGCGAGGAGATGTTGGAGATGCAGAGGCATGCCACCTATACGCGGCGGATAATCGAGGGCCATGTCGACGGGGAGATAGTTGAGATCGCCGCCCGTCATCACGAAAAGCTGAACGGTTTGGGGTATCCTGACGGGCTCACGGGGGCGGAGCTGACTCTTCCGCAGCGTATCATGGCGGTCGCCGATATCACGAGCGCCCTCTTCAGCCGCCGCTCATATCGTGAAAAGATGCCGAAGGCCGACGTCCTGGATATTCTTGGAAAAATGGCGCTGAATGACCAGCTAGATGCCGCGGTGGTGGGGATCATGACAGAGCGGTATGACGAGATAACCGCCGCCAGCGCCGCCAAATCCTCCGATATCGTACGCAGCTACGAAGCTCTGAAAAAAGAATATCCCCTGTGCGTGAAGGAATATATCAAAGGGGCAAAGGATGCCTGCCGCCGTTCGGAGCTCTTTTTCTAAAAGGGGAGCGCTGTCATTGCTGAGATATCAGGGTTTGCCCAAGGCAAACGTATAAGTTGGCAGCCTGTGCCCGCGATGCCGGACAGCGCCATTTTTATCGTTTTCACAACGTTCGCCGTAAGTTATCTTAGAGATATTAAGAAAAATTTCTCGGTTTCCAATCTGTAAATGTTCACCGCGCCCTGCCGCTGCCATGTGAAAGCGAAAAATGCCTCCGCCCGCCATCGCGGGCTGCTCAATGATTGCCAAAAGACTTGATAAGTTTGCCGCCAAGGTTTACCCTCCGCCGTATTCACGTCCGTCTTTTGCCCGCGATAATGGTATGATATTTATAGTATTGGCGGAGCCGCCCGGCGATCCTGCCGTCCGGCTCCTTTTTATAGCTTCGGCAGACTGGACTGCCCGTTGACTGACGGAGGGTAATGATGGCGGCGACGATCGAAAGTTACTATAACATCACGGAAAAAGAATACAGGCTGCGCGCCTTTTACAATAAATACGGTGCGGAGGCGCTGTTTATCGTACCCTCCGGCCTTGACCGGGATGCGCTGCTTGACATTATCTGCGGCGGCGATCCCTATTTCGGAGACCGCCCGACGGTCTGGACCGTCGGCGACCTGTATAAAGAACTGCAGCGTATCACCGGCTCGTCTGTGCGGGTCATCGACCCACCCGACCACAACCTGATCCTGCGCTGGCTGCTGGAAGAATTCCTCTCCGAGATGGAGGAGGCGGGCGTCGCGCTGGCTCCCGGCCTCTACCATAAGGGGTTTGTCTCCGTTCTGGGAGATAATATAAAGGAGCTGCTCTCAGAGGAGGTTTCCTGCGAAGGGCTTTCGCAGGCGCTTTTTGAAGAGGAGGAGCCAGATCCGGCTCTGCCTGAGGCGATCCTCATCACTTTGTATGAACGGTATACGGACTATCTTGCGGAGTACGGCCTCGCCGACGCGGCGCAGATCGCCACCCTGACGCGGCTGAAGCTCAACGTGCCGGAGGCGCTGGAATTCGCCACGGGCAAGAAGCTGGTGCTCGCCGGTTTCCTCTCCTTCACGGGGGCGCAGCTGAAACTTGTCCGCGCGCTCTGCGATATCGCCGAGGTGCTGATGCTGCAGCCTGAAACGGGGCTGGACAGTTTCCATGACGGCATCAGCCAGCTGGGAAGCGAATATTACGGCCGTCCCGAGTGGAACGTCCCCATCGTGAAGCTCGAAGCGAGCAACGCCTATCTCGAGCTGGAGGCGCTGGCGCGCGAGACGGCGCTCTGGATCGAGGGCACGGGCGGTTTTACGGAGCTGGGCGGCCTCGACGACTACGGCGAGGTGGGGCTGCTGATATCTCCCGACCGGCTGCCGGTTATGGAATACGCGCTGTCGCGCTACAAGATACCTTACAATATCCAGGTACGGGGCACGGTCGGCGAAACGCTGGCCGGAGATCTGCCTTCGATGATATGGCGGGTCTGGAACTCTAACTGGGACAATTACAACACTGCGATACTGCTCGCGAATCCGCTGCTCTTCTCGGAGGAGGGCGGATTTGCGGCGGAATATGACGAGAGCTCTTTTCCCGAGGGTTACGACGAATGGCGGCGGGCGCTCTCTCCTTCGGCGCGAAAGAGGCTGGCCGAGATACGCGCGCTCTGCCTCGCCTTTGAAAAGGGCGGCACGCCGGCGGATATACTATCGCTATGGCATGATTTTCTAGAGGGGGCCGATGTAGTCGGCGGCGCGGTAAGCGTCGCCTCCGGCGAACCTGCGCTTGACGAGAGGGTGAAGGATGTTTCCCACGCCCTCTATGAGCTCAAAAAAAAGATAAAAAACCTTAACGACGAGGCGAAATACATCGGCCCGGCGGCGGGGGTGGTGCTGCGCGGCGGCGAGGCGGTTGCCTTCATCAACGACTGGGGCCGTACCGCCACGCTGCCGATACAGCTGCCGCAGAGCCACTCTCTGACGCTGTACGCGGGGATGCCGCCTATACTGACGGAGCACCGCTACTGGCTGATGGCGGGCGTCGATTACAACAGCTGGCCGGGGATGCTGAGGGAATCTTTGCTGCTGCGCAATGATAACAAGGTGAGGTTCAACGCCGGTTCGACGGAGGATGATGAGCATCCCCATCTGCCGGAGATACGCGAAGAGCGCGAGCAGAAGGAGGCCATTTTCCGCCGCCTGCTCGCTACGGGTAGAGAGGGCCTGGTCATCGCCCGCTCTCTGACCGATGCGAGCAAAGATCCCGTAGCCGAGTCTCAGTTTGTTGCTCCGCTGTTTAAGCGGAGGGACCCTAAAAGGGGCTGGCATGAGGCGGGGAAGGTCTGCTACCCGCTTGACGCTGCGCTTCCGGACGGAAACGGCCCGTGGTTTCTGCAGGCGGAGATAATCTGCACGCCGGTAAGCTCCTCCCCAGCGCAGAAGATACCTGAGGGACGCGCCGATGAAGAGGGAAAACCCGTCGTGCGCATCAGTGACATCGATACATGGAACGTCTGCCCATATCTCTACTGGTGCCAGAGCCGTATGCGTTTTGAACGGCCGCGCTCCGAGCTGTATGACCCGCGCGTTGCGGGAACGCTCTCCCACCGTATATGGGAGGAGGCCATCCAGGCCAAAGCGGCAGAGCCGAAGCTCTCTCTGCAGGGATATGTGATGGAAAACTGGCGCCGTTTTAAAGACGAATGTTATCCCGCGCTCGACGCGGACCCGCGGCTCGCGCGGCATGAGAAAAATCTCATGCGCCAGCTGTTCGGGATGGCGGCCCTGCAGGATGAAATAGAGGGGCGTATCCCCGAGGGCGCGCGACTGAAGATAGAGACGGAATGCGCTCTGGACAGCTTTGAGCTGAACGGCGTTCTCTTCAGGGGGCAGGCTGACAGGATAGATTATTACGCCGACGGAGCCGTCGTGATGGACTATAAGCTTGGCAGAAGCGCCGCGCATGAGAAAGAGCTGCAGGTTCCAGCCTACTGCGCGATATTGAAAGAGGCGGGGATCGCGGTGCAGGGGCTCGGGTGGTTTGGACAGCGTGACTGCTCGGTCTCCGGTTATTTCAACGGCGGATATTTTGATATTTACGCGGCGGGCGGAACGAAGCGAAGCCGTCAGAGCGCCGCCGAGAGGATAGAAGAGGCGCTCTCGGTGATGGAGCGGATGGCCGAGTCCGTTAAAAACGGGAGATACCTCCCAAAATACGACGTAAAGGCCCTGCGGTGCAAGAGCTGCGCCTTTTATGTGCTTTGCCGCAAGCGCGATACGCAGGGCTATATAGCGGCGGAACCGGAAGAGAGCGAGGGGAATGGCGATGAGTAGCGGCGGCCCGCGGTGGCATTCGCTTATCAAGGGCACGGAGGCGCAGATAGAGGCGCTGACGAGCGATAAATACCTGACAGTGGTCAGCGCGGGCGCGGGAACGGGCAAGACGCAGACTCTGGCGCAGCGCTTCGCCTGGCTGCTCGCCTCCGACCCGGAGTGCGGCGTCGGCGAGGTGCTGGTGCTCACCTTCACCAAGAAGGCGGCGCGCGAGATGCAGGAACGTATAAAGGGCACGCTTGAAAGGTGGTACGCGGAGTGTCCCGACGAGCTGTCACACCTTAAAAGCAGGATCGAGGGCATCGACGACGCCTACATATCGACGATCCATTCATTTGCGATGAAGCTCATCCGCGAGTCGGGGCTTGCGCTTGACATCGATCCCACGGCCTCGATCATGCCGGCGCCAAAGGCCGATATTTGGTGGCGCGGGTTTGCCTCGATGCTTTCCGCGGCCTCCGAAGAGAGGATACTGGCGGCTCTGCCGGACGAGTGGCGCGTGCGCGCCTCGGCGCTTATGCGCGAGCCGGAGTTTATCGAAATGCTGAACGCCTTCGGTCCGGAGGCGGTGGCCGAGGCGGCCAAGAGCTGTTCGGAAAAGCTCTACTGCGCGGGGCAGAGCCCGGAGTCTCTGTGGGAACATGACGATACGGAGCTGACAGCCTCGATAGATTCCCTGAAAGAGCTTAAAAAAGATATCTATGTGCTTTGGTCGCGCGACGTTTTCCCAGCGATATTGTCGACGCCCGAATTCAGCGGCGGCAGAAATAGGAAGCCCACGAAGGCCAAAGAGAAGCTCGCCCCCTTCATCGAGCGCTGGCGCGCCGCTCCGGCGGCTTCGGATGATGAGCTCCGGCAGTTCTGCGGCGAGCTCTTTGAAAGCGTCCTCATTCCGCTGCCGGGCGGGAAGATCAAAGATGCGATCAGCGAGGCGCTGGGCGCAGGCCTCAAGGAATGGCGCGACGAAACGAAGGCTCTGCTGGCGCTCGCCGTCTCTCCCTCAAAGGAGGAAAAGAGGATCAACTGCCTTCTCTGCCGCGTCTGCGCCATAGGCTGGGCCTGTTGGGACGAGTTCCGCCGCCGGGAGAATCTGCTGTCTCTCTCAGACCTCATCTATTACGCCTCCGAGGTGCTGCGCTCCTCCGCCGACTACAAAAGAAAATTCAAGCACATCATGGTCGACGAGTTTCAGGACACCGACCCCCTACAGGACGGCCTCATCGAGGCGCTTTGGGTGACACCGGAGACGGAGAGCGACTTCCATAATACGCTTTTTCTTGTCGGAGACCAGAAGCAGTCGATCTACCGCTTCCGCCACGCGGACCTTACCCTCTTCCGCGGATATATAGAGCGCTGCCGCCGTCACGGCGCGGAAGAATACTGCAAATATGTTTCGCTGGACCAGAATTTCCGTACGGCGAGCGGCTTGCTGGAAAAATTCAACGGCCTCTTCGGCGAGCTGTGGGGCGGCGGTTCGGAGATCTTCTACGAGCCGCTGCTGCCGCCGCAGGACGAAGAGATCCGCGGGCGGCGCAACGCCTCCGTCGGGAAGCCGCAGCTTGAGCTGTTGTGCGCGGTATCCCCCTATGGCGACAAAGACGAAAAGATATTGATGCCGGAGCTCCGCCTGCGCCTCTACAGCGAGCTGGGGCGCAGGATGGCGCGTATGCGCGAGGAGGGGCGGCTGATATGGGATAAGGGGCGGGGAGAATTCCGCCCTGTGAAGTGGCGCGACTTCGCCGTGCTCGTACCGGCCCGCACCGAATACGCAATGATCGAAAGGGCCTTTGAGCGGCTCGGCCTTCCCTATCTGCTCTCCACGAATAAAAACTATTTCGCGCGCGGCGAGATCGGCGACCTTGTAAACCTCATCTCGCTGCTCGCCGAACCCGACGAGCCTCTCTTCCTCGGAGGATGGCTGGCCTCGCCCTTCAGCGGGGTATCCATCGAAGAGGCGGAACGGATGCTGGCGGCGGCGCTGGAGAGCAGGGAGAGCCGAAAGGCGCTGCCTCTCGCGGAGGTCGTCCGCCGCGAGCATCCGGAGCTATGCGCGCGCCTGGAGCACCTTCGCCGGACGGCGCTTCTTTCTGGCGTCTCCGCCGTGATCCTCGAAATACTCAGGGAACCCTCGTTCCTGGAAAACTACGGCGGTCTGCGGCGGCGGCGCGTGAACGCCAATATCGTCTATCTCGCCCAGCTTGCGGAGGAGTACGAACGCTCACAGGGAAAATCGCTGAAGGGCTGTGCGGAATATCTGCTCTCGGCGGCCTCCTCCGAGGGTGCGAAGGAGGAGCCGGACTCCGCCGACGAGGATACGGACGCGATCCAGGTGATGACGATACACGCCTCCAAGGGGCTGGAGTTTCCCGTTGTGGCGCTGATATATGCCGATAAGAGGGGGCCGCGGAGCTCCGCGCTCCAAGTGTCGAAAAGGTACGGCGTCATCGCGAAAGAGACGCCGGATTTTCTTCTCCGTGACGAGCCGGGCGGAAAGAATATCTCCGCGATGTGGGAGATGAAAGAGGAATCTGAGGCCGAGTCGGCGGAGCGCGACCGGCTTTGGTACGTCGGCTTCACGCGCGCGCAGGACCGGCTGATTCTCTGCGCGGCCTATCAGGAGTCAAAGGCCGACGCGGAGGGAAGTAAACGCCCAAATCTGCTGAGCCGTACGGCGGGCGGCCTGCCGCCGGAGGATATCTCCTATATAACGGAGGAGCCGGAGGGACTGCCGAAATACACGCCGTACGAAGCAAGGGCGCAGGCAGAGGGGATGGCTCTGAAGATCGTGAGCCCCGCCAAGCTTGGGCGTATATCGGCCTCGGCCTATGCGCTGATCTCCTGGTGTCCGGCGGCCTACCGCACCGTATACCGCCAGGGCCGGACTATAAGCTGGACCGTAAAGGGCGGCGAGGGGGGCGGCTCGGACTTTGGCTCGCTGACGCACTGGCTGCTGGCGCGCTGGGACTTCCGCGCCGAGAGCCTCGTCCGCTGGCTGCCCTTCAGCCGCGAGGGGCAGGGTTACGAGGCTGTTATGCGCCGCCTGCCGGTCGAACTCAGGGATGAATTTGCCTCGGGTGCGAAACGCCGCGAAATACGCGAACTTCTGCAGAGATACGTGCAGAGCGAAGAGTGTTCCCTCTTCGCGGAACTTGCCTCGGCGGAGAGCCGTATCAGGCTCTTCCGGGAGATGCCCTTCCGCGTGCCGGACCGTGGCACCGTCCTCGTCGGCGCTACGGACCTCTTCTGGCGCGACGATTCGGGGCTGCATCTGCGCGACTGGAAGAGCTCGTCAGAGGAATACGCTCCCTCATATTATTATGAGCGGCAATTGGAATTCTACGCCTACGCGCTGCACCGCTTCTTCGAGCCGCGGGGCGGCGTCATTCCCATTGATTCGGCGGTCATATATCTGCGCTCGCAGGATAAGGAGAGAAAGATACGCGCCTACGGGGCGGAAGATTTCGCGGCGGTCGGCGGTCTGATCGAGGCGGCGGCCATCGAAGCTCTTTCCGGCGGCTTCGTGGGTAAAAAGGAGCGCTGCGCCGTCTGTCCGTGGCGGGCGGACTGCGAAGTCCGGTAAAAGTTCCCGTAGCGTCATTTTTATTCAAAAACACAAAATTATAAAATCAATTAGGCTATTATACTTAGAGGGACCGGAAAGTTCAGTTCCGGTCCTTTTTACGGTCTAATTTTTCCATCTGAAGGACTCAGAGGTTAACCTTAGAAAAGCATTTGGGTAAAAAAAGTCGAAATTTAGGCTGGTTTTGCGAAAAATGTTAGGTACGTTCAGACATTAGGCCTATGAAATATCCTCCCTGCTGGACTTTAACAGTTGTTTATTTTTACATACTTTTTCCGATAAAAAAGCTCTTAAAAGTAATAAAAAGCCATTTTATGAAAAGTTTCATGATATTTTATGGTAATGTGTGAAAATTGACGCAATTTAAAGATGCGGTTAAAATCTTATAGTGTATTATGGGTGATCTTATGATTATGGAGGGGAGGTGATCTTATTGGCAGAGAATCTGGCACAGGAGATCAGAGATCAGGAGGCTATCGCGAAGAGCATTGTTTCAAACGCCAAAGCCGAGGCTGCTAAGATATTGGCGGCGGCGACGGCGGATGCGGAGCAGTCTGTCAAAAGCACAAAACAGCAGTGTCACAGACAATGGCGCGAACGAGTCGCCGCCGCAGAAAAAGAGGCCGAAGCCAAAGCGCAGGAGATAACTGCGAAGGGCGGGGCCGACGCGAAGTCATTCTACGAAAAGAAGAAGAACGAAACAGACGGAGTTGCAAATTGGTTGGTTAGAGAGGTGATGGCGACTTATGGCTCTCGCCGAAATGTGTAAGGCGCGTATAGCTGTTCACAGAGCTGTTGCGGATGAGCTTGCGGCAAAACTGCAGGCACTTGGCTGCTGCGAATTCGTGAACAAAGAGGGCGAAGCCGGACATAGCGAAGCGATGTTCAGGCTGCGTGAGAAACGGCATCACATCGACGAACTTATCGGCGACGCTAAATTTCTCATTCGCCTGCTGGAACCGTACGAGACGAAGAAAGAGGGCTCGCTGGCGAAGATGCTCGGCGATATCCCGACGCTCACCTTTGATCAGCTTGCCGCGCAGGTCAACGAAAAGAAATTTACAGATTTTACCTCTTCGATGAGGGATATCGAGCGGAGGCTCACCGAGACCCGCGCCGATGTCTCGCGGCTGAAGGGGCTGCTTTCCCAGATAGCGCTGCTGGAGAGCGTCAAGTATCCGCTTGAGTTCTTCACTACGGGCACCGAGTTGGTCGCCGGGGCAATCTATGCCGCTCCAAAAGCTACGGCGCAGGCTATGGCCGCGCGTCTTACAAAGGAGCTCGGCGAGATGGTCGAGATGCAGCAGCTTCCGGGAAATGAAAAAGACCCGAACGAGACGTTTGCCGTGCTCTGTCAAAAGAGCGAGTACGAAAAGGTACAGGAGACCACCGCCGAATTCGGCGCGGCGCGTATCGATGTACCCAAGGATTTCCTGCTTACGGCCGCCGCCGAAAAGGAGGCGCTTGCGTCGGAGATATCCGGCCTCGAAGCGAAAGAGGAGGGGCTCGTCAAGGAGCTCGCCGGTTCCGCTGACGAGGGGCTTTACATGGCGCGCAACTATGGGGACTACTGGACGATACTTCGTAACCGCCTTGAGGCCATGGAGACCGGCGTCCCCACGGAAGAGGTGCTTATCTGGGAGTTCTGGGTCCCTAAGTCGTTAATGAAGAAGGTAGAATATACCGTGGAGGCCTATTCGGCCTATACCGAACTCGCCGTCGTCAAGCCGGATGAGGGCGAAGAGCCGCCGACGCTTTTGAAAAACGCGCCGTGGTCCTCCTGCATCGAGCCGCTGACGATAATGTACGGTACGCCGACATACGGCAAGGTGGACCCTACATCGCTGATGGCCCCATTCTTTTTCGTATTCCTCGGCATGTGTTTCGGTGACGCGGGGTACGGACTCGTCGTCGCTGGCATCCTCGGATACCTGCTCGTCAAGCACAAGCTTACGCCGACGCTGCGCAAGTTCTTTGTGCTCATGACAGTCGGCATGGGGATGACGGTAATCTTCGGAGCCCTGACAGGTTCATGGTTTGGAGATTCCGTGACCGCCTTCCCGTTCCTCAGCGGCCTTGTGCCGCTGGTACACGGCATACAGGTGCTGGACCCGATGAACGACCCGATGACGCTGCTTCTCATATCGCTGGGACTTGGCTTCATCCAGGTGATGTTCGGCCTGGCGATCGCCTTTGTTGAAAACTGGAGGGGCGGCGATAAGATGGCCGCCGTTTCAGACCAGGGCGGATGGATGATATTCCTTCTCGGCCTCGTGCTTATGGGCTGCTCGATGACGGGCTATCTTCCCTCTGCATGGGTGCTTCCCTCTAAGATCGTAGCCATAGGCGGCGCTCTGCTGCTGGTAGCGACTCAGGGCAGAGAGAAGAAGGGTATTGCCGGCAAGCTTTTCTCAGGCGTGCTCAGCCTCTACAATGTCACCGGCTTCCTTGGCGACGTATTGAGCTATAGCCGTCTGCTGGCGCTTGGACTCGGCTCTGCCGCGGTCGGCATGGTCATCAACCTGCTCGCGAACCTCGTTGCCGGGACCCCCTACATCGGCATATTCCTTGCCGTGCTGATTTTTGTCCTCGGACACACCTTCAGCATCGTGGTGAACCTTCTCGGGGCGTTCATACACTCCCTGAGGCTCCAGTACGTTGAGTTCTTCGGTAAGTTCTACAACGCTACGGGAAAAGATTTCACCCCGCTCTGCAATGCGGCCCAGTATTCCCGCATTCAGGAAGATTCTTCCGTAAATTAA
This sequence comes from Cloacibacillus sp., assembly GCF_020860125.1. NCBI lineage: Bacteria > Thermotogati > Synergistota > Synergistia > Synergistales > Synergistaceae > Cloacibacillus > Cloacibacillus sp. The sequence continues at coordinate 20,324 of NZ_JAJBUX010000075.1, forward strand.
CTAAAAAAGATGCTACACATTTACTCAAGGAGGTAAAGTTCATCATGGAAACAATTCTCTCAACAATGGCTGATCAGCTTGGACAGATGCTTGTTATACTTGGCGGCGCGCTCGCCGTCGGCTTCGCGGGTTCGGGCTCCGCGTGGGGCATAGGCATAGCTAATGAAGCCGCCGCCGGCGTAATGACCGAAGATCCAAAGAAATTCGGCTACGCGCTCGTTCTTCTCGCCCTTCCCGGTACGCAGGGCATCTACGGCCTGCTTGTCGCGGTTCTCGCGATGCAGAAGGCCGGACTGCTCGGCGGCGCCGGCGCGGTCGCCCTCACCGTGTGGCAGGGATTCGGCATCTGCTGCGCCTGCCTTCCCATCGCGATCTCCGGTTTTTATTCCGCCATTTGGCAAGGCAAGTCCTCTGCGGCTACGATCCTCATGATCGCCAAGCGTCCGGAGCAGATAGGTAAGGCGGTCATCCTTCCGGCCATGTGCGAAACATACGCCGTATTCGGACTCCTTGTCAGCATCTTGATGCTCAACGGAATCAAGCTTTAGTTGAAGAAGACCGGAATGCCATGTCTTTAGCCCAGATTACAGAAAAAATCAGGAATGACGCTCAGAAAGAGGCTGATGAGATTCTCTCAAAGGCTAAAGCACAAGCGGATTTCATCACCCAGAAGGCCGGACAGGAATGCGATGAAATAAAGGCGGGCTTCGACGCCCGTTTTGAGGCTGAGCGTCCCGAGATAATGAAGCGCAGAGAGATCGTGGCCAATCTTGACGTTGAAAAGATGATGCTGCGTGCCAAAAGGGATCTTATCGAAGATGTCTACCACGGCGGCCTCGCCAAGATGGCGGAGCTTCCGAAGGACGAATATCTCAGCTTCTGCGCACGCCTCCTCGACGAGGCCGTCAGCTCACGCGACGAGAAGGTGACTGTAGGCGCAGGAGAGAAATACATTGACCGTGAGTGGCTCGCCGCCTACAACGGCGAACATGGTTCGAATCTTGAGCTCTCTGAGGAAAAGGCCGATATCACAGGCGGATTCATCCTCGTAAGGGACAGGACGAACATAGACTGCTCATGGGATATGCTTATTAAGGTTTTACAGGAAAAACAGGAATCCGACGTTGTAAAGCGTTTGTTCCCGTCAGAATAATGAAGGAGGTGGTCTGATGTCACGTAAGGAGGCTTATGGTTACGCCGTAGCGCGAATACGCGCTATGGAGCAGCGCCTTCTTGATGCCGCGGCCTTCGCAAGGCTGCTGGATGCCGAAGACACGGCCTCCGTCCTCAAAATTCTTGGGGAGACATCTTACGCGTCTGTACTGACATCAGTCTCCGGCGAGAGCGGTTTTGACAAGGTTCTTGAAACTGCCCTCCACGATACATACGAGGAAATCAGCTCCTTTGTTCCCGATAAGGGACTGATAGACCTGCTACGCCTGCAATATGACTTCAGCAACGTCAAGGTGATGCTGAAGAGCCTTTTCAACGCGAGGAGCGGCGGCAAAAAGAGGTGGGACCTGCTCACCTCGCTTGCCTCCTATCCCGTAGACAGGCTCATTTCAGACGCGGAAGCCGAGGAATACCAGCTTCTGCCCTTTGGCCTCAACACACTCTATCCCAGGTGCATTTCAGTATGGGAGCAGAGCAAAGATGTGCTTGAAGCTGAGAGGCTGCTTGACCGCCAGATGTTCGAGGTAATGCTGAAAGACGCGAAGGCGCTGGGTATGCCGGAGATACTTGACTGGGTACGCACGAGAATCGATGGAGAGAACATTCGTTCGCTCCTGCGGCTCAAGAGGTTTGGCTACGACGCGGCGTGTGCGCTGCCGTTCATGCACGAGGGCGGAAAGATCGATCTGAACGTCCTTGTGCCGATGATATCCGAACCTTTCGAGACCTGGGGCAGGATGATCGACTACACGGACTTCTCGCCGCTGCTTGGTCAGGTGGACAGTGCGGCAGGATTTGCCGAGATAATAATGGATATTGAGAGAGCGCTCGACGACTTCTATCTCGATTCCATCGCAAAAAGCAAGTACAGCCCCGACGCCCCCGGCAATGTCATTGCCTACCTGTGGGCGAAAGAGCTTGAGGTAAAAAATATTCGGATGATCTTTGTCTCAAAGTCCAACAGGCAGGACAAAGATCAGGTAAGGAGGCTCCTGCGCCATGTCTACGTCTAAACAGAGAGCGCCGATGGCCGCCGTCGGCAGTTACGAAAGCATACTGCCCTTCAAGGCTATCGGTCTGGACGTGGTAGTTCTCACGGAAGAGAACAGCGAGAGCATCGCTCCGGTCCTTCATAAATACTCGCGTTCGGGCTATGCCGTGCTGTTTCTCGAAGAGGAACTCTTCGTGAAATACAGGGATACCGTGGACGAGATAAACGAATATACAGACCTTAGCATTATACCCGTACCAAACCAGAAGGGATCCATGGGGATAGGCATTGAGTCAATACGCCGCAACGTCGAACGCGCGGTCGGCATGGATATATTTGGTGAGAAATGATGATAATGATGGAGGCGATGTAATTGACCACACCCAACGCCGTTACTGGGTACATCGAAAAGATATCCGGCCCGCTTGTAATTGCAGGCGGTATGGCCGGCGCCTGTATGTTCGATGTCGTTAAAGTTGGCAACGCGGGCCTTGTCGGCGAGATAATAGAACTCAAGGAAGACAAGGCGTCCGTTCAGGTCTATGAGGAAACATCCGGGCTGGCTCCGGGAGAACCCGTCGTCAGCACCGGTGAGCCGCTCAGCGTTGAGCTTGCGCCGGGACTCATAGAGGAATTCTTCGACGGGATACAGCGTCCCCTCGAAGCGATAGAACAAAAGGCTGAAAGCCCCTATATCCTGAGAGGTATCAGCGTTCCCGCCGTGAGCCGTACGCATAAGTGGCCCTTTGAGCCCTGGCTCAAGGAAGGCGACGAAGTAGGCCCTGGGGACTTCATCGGCTCCGTTAAGGAGACGGTGCTTGTCGAGCACAAAATAATGGTCCCGCACCGCGTCAGCGGCAAAATAAAAGAGATAAAGGGCGGCGAGTTTACCGTCGACGAGACGGTCGCGGTCGTCGTGGACGCCAAGGGCAGGGAGCATGAGCTCAAGCTGCTCCAGCGCTGGCCCGTCCGCCGCCCGCGCCCCGTCGTTAAGCGTCTCCCCCCGGAGGTCCCCCTTACGACCGGACAGCGCGTCGTAGACACCTTCTTCCCGATCGCGCGCGGCGGCACCGCCTGCGTCCCCGGACCATTCGGCTCCGGAAAGACGGTCATCCAGCACCAGCTCGCGAAGTGGGCCGACGCGGAAATAGTCGTCTATATCGGCTGTGGTGAGCGCGGGAACGAGATGACCGACGTTCTTCTCGAATTCCCTGAACTTGAAGACCCCCGTTCGGGACAGCCGCTTATGAAGAGGACGCTGCTTATCGCGAATACATCTAACATGCCGGTCGCCGCCCGTGAGGCCTCTATCTATACCGGTATCACGATCGCGGAGTATTTCCGCGACATGGGTTATTCCGTGGCCCTCATGGCCGACTCCACCTCACGTTGGGCCGAGGCTCTCCGCGAGATGTCCGGCCGCCTTGAGGAAATGCCCGGTGAAGAGGGATACCCCGCCTACCTCGGTACGCGTCTTGCCTCCTTCTACGAAAGGGCCGGTCGTGCGATCTGCTTCGGCAAAGACGGCCGCGAGGGCGCGGTCTCCGTTATCGGAGCCGTTTCGCCTCCCGGCGGCGACCTTTCCGAGCCGGTAACGCAGAACACCCTCCGCGTCACCAAGGTATTCTGGGGCCTTGACGCGCAGCTCGCCTACCAGCGCCACTTCCCGGCGATCAACTGGCTTAACAGCTACTCGCTCTACGCGCAGAAGCTCGGCGAATACTGGGACGGCTTCTACGACGGAGAGTGGAGCGTCTACCGCACAGAGGCGATGGCCCTGCTCGAAGACGAAGACAAACTCAAAGAGATCGTCCGTCTCGTCGGCGTCGACGCCCTCTCGAAAGAAGAGCGCATGGTGCTCGAAACCTCTAAGTCAATTCGTGAGGACTTCCTCCACCAGAACTCCTTCCACGAGATAGACACCTACGCGTCGATGGACAAGCAGTTCAAGATGCTGCGCAATATCCTAACCTTCCATCAGCTGGGAATGCAGGTGCTGACGCGCGGCGGTTCGCTGCGTTCCGTCATCGAGCTTTCGATACGCGACGAGATCGCGCGTATGCGTTATGTGGAAGAGACGGATATCGCGAAACTCGACGAACTTGAGACAAAGATAAAAGCCGAACTTGGCAAACTGCTTGCAATGGGAGGTGAGCACGATGAGGTTGCCTGAGAAATATAGAACCATATCCAACCTTTCGGGCCCGCTTATGATGGTCAACAAGGTGCAGGATGTAAGCTATGACGAACTTGCCGAGATCACCCTTGGTGACGGGGAACACCGCCGCGGACGCGTGCTCGAAATAGATCAGGACAGGGCTCTCGTTCAGGTCTACGAGGGAAGCAGCGGCATCGACGTCAATTCGACGGAGATCCGCTTCCTCGGAGACGTCCTTAAACTTCCCGTCTCGAAAGACATGCTCGGGCGTATATTCAACGGACGCGGAGATCCCATCGACGGCGGCGCCGCGATCATTCCCGAGGCCTATCTTGACGTCAACGGAAACCCGATGAACCCCTTCTCGCGTGACTTCCCCTCGGAATTCATTCAGACGGGAGTCTCGACGATAGACGGTATGAACCCGCTCGTCCGCGGACAGAAGCTGCCCATATTCTCGGGAAGCGGTATGCCGCACAATAAAATGGCGGCGCAGATCGCGCGTCAGGCGACGGTCATCAGCGGACACTCCGACTTCGCCGTCGTCTTCGCCGCGATGGGCATCACCTTTGAAGAGGCCTCCTTCTTCATGGAGGACTTCCGTAAGACCGGCGCTCTTGAGCGTACCGTCATGTACGTCAATCTCGCGGACGACCCCGCGATCGAGCGTATCTCCACGCCCCGTCTCGCGCTGACCGCCGCGGAGTACCTCGCCTTTGAAAAGGGAATGCACGTCCTCGTCATCCTCACCGACCTTACGAACTACTGCGAAGCTCTGCGAGAGATCTCGGCGGCGCGTAAGGAAGTTCCCGGACGCCGCGGCTACCCCGGATACCTCTACACGGACCTTGCGACCATGTACGAGCGCGCCGGACGCCTTCGCGGCAAAAAGGGCTCGATCACGCAGATACCGATCCTCACGATGCCTGAAGACGACAAGACTCACCCGATCCCCGACCTTACGGGATACATAACGGAGGGACAGATCATCCTTGCCCGTACTCTGCACCGCAAGGGCATCTATCCGCCGGTCGACGTCATGCCTTCGCTTTCGCGTCTTAAGGACAAGGGAATCGGCAAGGGCAAGACACGCGAGGACCACGCGGACCTCATGAACCAGCTTTTCGCCGCCTACTCGCGCGGTAAAGAAGCTAAAGAACTTGCCGTCATCCTCGGCGAAGGCGCGCTTTCCGAAGAGGACAAGGCCTTCGCTAAGTTCGCCGACCAGTTTGAAGACCGCTATGTGCGTCAGGGCGAATACGAGAACCGTACCATCGAAGATACGCTGCTTCTCGGATGGGAGCTTCTCACCATCGTCCCCGTCCGCGAATTGAAGCGTGTGAGAGACGAATACATAGAGAAATATCTGAAGCCGCTCGTCGCCGCGCAAGAGGATCTCGAACAGCTGGCAAAGCCGTAGGAAGGGGTGACCTCTGATGGCAAAGGCGCTTAATGTCAACCCCAATAGAATGGAGCTCTCGAGGCTCAAAAGGCTGCTCGTCGTCGCCAAGAGGGGACACAAGCTTCTCAAGGACAAGCAGGACGCGCTCGTAAAGGAATTTCTTGTCCGCGCGCGAGCCGTCTACGAGCTGCGCAAAGAGGTAGAGAGAGAGCTCAACGACTGCTACGGAGGCTTTCTCATGGCCCGCGCGCAGACGCTGCCGCAGATGCTGGAGCAGACGCTGATGGCCGCCGGCGGCGACCTGCGGGTCGAGATCGAGTACAAAAATGTGATGAGCGTGCGCGTTCCCGTATATGTGCTTCCCGAACAGCGCGCGGAGCTTAACTATGGTCTCGCGACCTCGCCGGGCAGCCTCGACGTGGCACTTGAGAAGTTCCTCAAAGTAATGCCGAAGCTCGTCCACCTTGCGGCGGAGGAGAAGGCGGTGCGCTCGATGGCCCTCGAGATCGAGAGGACGCGGCGCAGGGTCAACGCCCTGGAGCACGTCATGATCCCCTCCTACACCGAGGCGATCCGCTCCATCTCCATGAAGCTCGAAGAGATGGAACGCTCGACGCTGAGCAGGCTGATGGTTATCAAGGAGATCGTCAGGAACCACTAACGGCCTCCTGACAAAAGATAAAATACGGTGCGTCCATTGGGCGCACTGTTTTTTATTTTTAGATTATAATAACAAAGAGACTACTTGGGAAAGCGGTGAAAAATATGGAATATATCGATTTTGGCAAAACTGGAATGAGGGTGTCGCGCTTTGGCCTCGGCTGCATGAGGCTGCCGGAGGAGCTGTCCGAGGCGGTCGGCATCGTCCGCTGCGCCATCGACAGCGGCGTAAATTATCTTGATACGGCTTATATTTATCCGGGAAGCGAGGAGATCGTCGGTAAAGCTCTTACGGGTGGTTACCGTGACAAGACTTACCTGGTGACGAAATGTCCCGTGATCCATGTCAGCAAATACGAAGATATGGAAAAATTCCTCGACGAGGAGCTGCTGCGCCTCAAGACCGATTACGTGGACATCTACATGCTGCACAACCTCAGCCCCGGAGTCTGGAAAAAAGTTAAGGATCTGGATGGCTTCAAGTTCCTTGAGGAGATGCAGAAGAAGGGCAAAATACTGCACAAGGGTTTTTCTATCCACAATACATTTGAGGCCTTCAAAGAGGCCGTAGACCTGTATAACTGGGATATGGCGCAGATACAGCTCAATATCCTTGACGAAAAACCGCAGGCCGGCGGCACCGAAGGGCTGAAATACGCCGCCTCGCGCGGACTGCCGGTCACGATAATGGAGCCGCTGCGCGGAGGTTCGCTGATCTCCGACCTTTCGCCGGAGGCCAGGGCGCTGATTGAAGACTTTCCAGTCAAACGTTCGCTTGCCGAATGGGCCTTCCGCTGGCTTTACAACAAGCCGGAGGTCTCCGTCATCCTCAGCGGCGTTTCGACTATGGAGCAGCTCAAGGATAACCTGCGCATATTCGAGGATACCGCCGCCGGGGTGATGACGGAGGCGGAAGAGGAGCTGATCACGAAGCTGCGCGAGACCTTTGAGATGCAGAAGCGGATCGGCTGCACGGACTGCAAATACTGTCTGCCCTGTCCAAAGACGGTGCTCATCCCGAGCGTCTTTTCCTATTACAACAAATACATGCTGACCGGGGACGAATCGCTCAAAGAGGCTTACCGTGCGGGACAGAGAAAGGCCGATAAATGCGTTTCCTGCCACCTCTGTGAAAAGCACTGCCCGCAGGGGCTGAAGATTGCGGAGCTGCTCAAAGAGGCCCACGCGGTACTCGAGGGATAACGCGGAGGCGCCTGTCTCTTTACCCTTTAGATTATGTTATAATATCCATTCGGAGTATCTAATCCAGCCGCCGGCGCATCGCGCGGGAGGAAAGTCCGGGCTCCAAAGGGCAGGATGCAGGAGAAATTCCTGCGGGTGCGAACCCAGGGAAAGTGCCGCAGAAAAGCAGACCGCCGCGGCGACGCGGTAAGGGTGAAAAGGTGGGGTAAGAGCCCACCGGCCGTCAGGGGAACCTGCGGGCCTGGCAAACCCCATCCGGAGCAAGGTCGAATAGGGAAGGCTGAGGCGGCCCGCTGACTTCCGGGTATGACCGCTCATTCCCGTATGCAAGTACGGGGTTAGATAAATGGCTGGAGGGAGCGAAAGCTCTTTACAAAACCCGGCTTATTGGGTGCTCCGTACGGCGCCGCGGACTGCATATTGCAGCCGCGGCGCCGTTGTTTTCATGCGCATGTTACCGCCTAGTACTCATACTTCCTCACGATTACTAAAAAACAATATCCGTGAGTACATCTAGTATTCGCCGTTGTGGACTGCACGATTTATAATACCTTTTTATTTTGAATAAAATTGGTCTGTGAGGCGCCTTGTGAAAATGCTTAAATGGTTTAAAATGATAGAGAAAAATGATGTTCGATTATAAAGGTGGAGTCAGCGTGAAGGCTGGAGATACCAGATATGCCGTATCTTTGGGGGTACGTGTCGGGTTTATATTTCTATTGTCGCTTCTGACCATAATATTTGTAGCCTATTATATACTTTCTGAAAATTTTCACAATCAGCTGACAGATTATACGGTCAAACTTATACAGGCAATGGTCAATCAGGGTGTGGAGACCGTAGAGCATCAGCTGGAAACAGAACAGAGATATGCCGTTTTTTTGGCGGACTCTCTTAATCTAACCGCTTCTGGCGGGGCGAGCGTCAAGTTCCCCGCGGTCTCTTCTGGACGCGGCGAGCTACGTTTTCTCTATGTCACAAAAGAAGGGACGACTGCGTCGGACGGACGCCGGCGCGACGTCAGAACACGCGGGGATATACGTGCGGCCTTTGGCGGCAAAACCTCAGTCTACGGCCCTTATTTTAATGAAGAAAATGAATTCGTGGTCTGCTATTCTGCTCCCGTGAGGCGTGGAGAAAATGTCGTCGGTGTGTTAAGTATTGAGAAGGACGGCTATCTTTTCTGTAAACTGATAAAAAATATCCGCTTCGTTGACTCTGGAGAGTCATATATCATTAATGCCGATGGGACCGATATAGCTGTCAGCGACCCGAACCATATCGACTGGGTAAATTCCCAATATAACGCAGTGAAATTGTTGACGGAACATGAGGAACCAGTTACACGCTCGGTGATGGAACTGGAGAGCAAGGGACTTGCCGGCGAATCAGGAGTGGGCACCTATTACTGGAAGGGAAGCATCTGCTATGTGGTCTACGCGCCAATTCCTGCCATGCACTGGGTGCTGCTGGCGGGGCTGCGTGAGGTGGAGATCGCCAGTATGACGCAGTCCGCCCTCTATTCCGCGATTTCAAACGGTCCGGCGCTTAGTATATGCTTTGTTATTTTTATTCTGCTAAGCGGATTGATTGTATATTGGATTATTTCTAGTATGAAAAAGAATGCCGAGATTAACGAGAAGCTGGAAATTATTGCCAATCACGATTCACTCACAGGTCTTTTGAACCGGCGTTTTCTTGAAACAAATCTTTTGGATTCGTGGAAATACCCCATACGTGTTTCTGGGCAGGCGGCTGTCTTTATGATGGATATAGACGATTTTAAGAGATATAACGACGCTTTTGGACACCAGTATGGTGACCGTTGTCTCTGTCGGGTGGCAGGCCTTTTTAAAAACGCCTTTAACGGGTATGACGCGGCTGTGATGCGATATGGCGGCGAAGAATTTCTTACCGTTGTATTTTCTGTAGATAGAGAAGCGGCGCTGGAACTTGGAGATAATATCTGCCGGTTGGTAGAGAACGATATGATTCCCAACGGTTCTGATGGCGTAGTTACCGTCAGTGTTGGTATCTGCTACGTGGTTACGACGCTTGACATGCCGTTGTATAGTTGTATTCGGATAGCCGACGAGGCCCTATACATGGCGAAGAAGGGCGGGAAAAACAGGACGGAACTTCTATCCCCAAGCTCTGAGATTACCGCGCCGCTGTGACGATGCTCTCGGACATGGGCGGTCGTTTGCTCTGCTATACAAATATAGATTGGATGCACAACTGGACGGAGGCGGTGTGTGCCGCTTAACGATCCAGATATTGCCTGCGTTCCGGGTAAGACTGCGGCCCGACTTGTTGTTTACCCATGGTTCGGCGGCTAAGAGCTTGGTTCCTGCATTTTTATAGATGCATGGAAATTCCGTTCATAGCTTTTCTCTGTCGCTTTTCTTCACAACCTTTTATTGCCGAGACTATCAAAGATTCCGGATCGGTACCCTCCTCCGGACAACGGACAAAATACCAGTCAGCGTGGATATACTCCCTGTTTTCCCTGATCTTAGTCTTCCAAAGCAGCTCCAGGGATATACCTCTCGCGATATCTCCCGCCTCTTTCATTTCCATTTTTTCAAATATCGCCACCGCATAGCCCGCTTCGCCCATTCTGGCGGTAATGTGCGGACTGTAAATATAATCCCGAAGACAGCGCATCGTGTGTTCCATATATTCGTTCTTCTGTTTCTCATCCATAATGCGCGCAAGCCGTATATATTCGTCCATAGCAAAATAGATGATAGTATATTCATTTTTGCCGCGGCTGGCGGCGAGACGCTTTAGCTCTTCCAGAAAGCCATCGCGGTTTAAAAAGCCCGTCTCATGATCAAAGCTCAATATGGAGGATATTTGCCGGCGCTGTCTTAGCGTGATATAGAATAAAACTATGCAGCCTGACAACAATATAATGACAAACGCGCCGCCGCCAAAGAGCAGCAGCCTGCCGCGCGGCGAAATCCATCCGCCAATAGGCCTGATCATCAGCGTCCATTCCGTAGGCATATAAAAGGTACACCTTTCAGCGTCAGAGAGGTCGTTATGCGGATCGGAGGCCTCAACGACCTCTTTGTTTCCATCCTGCGGAGAGACTCGCCAAAGCTCATACTCATAGCCGCTTTGCCGCAGATAGGCCATATTCAGCTGTTTTAAGACATAATCGGCTTTGGCGGCGACAATGACCTCTCCTAAATAGCGTTTGCCCTCAAACATGGGATGGATAAAAAAGAAGCAGCTTCCTTTACCATCTATATCGACAGGGCCTCCGACAAAAGAGCCGCGAATTAAACGTGACAAGCTGAAAGCATAGGGATATTCCCGCAGCTGCCGCCCGATCTCCTCGGTAAACTTGCCTTTCGGCCAGATACTCACGACCTTATCGTCCGTCACTAGATAGGCGCAAATCGCCGTCTCTTTTTTGAGTATTTTATCCGCGTACCGCAGAAAAAGCACAGGATCCGCCGGTGCCCTCTTCATCATCTCTGCCAGCTCTACCGCCTTATTCATGCCGCCAAAAAGCGTCTCCTGTAGATTCCGGCGCGTCAGCTCCAAGACTACGCGCGCGTTTGCCCGGCGAAAATCTTCAAAGCTGCGGTCAAACCAGAAAAGAAGCGCCACCGCCGCGAACAGGGAAATGACCGCGGCGCAAAAGACAAACCATGTGCGGCATTTATCATATCTCACGGAAATTCTCCTTCGAGTAGATGTGATATGTGCCCTTTCCATGTTGTTTTACATAGTAGAGCGCCTGGTCCGCGCTGCTGACCAGATAGTCGAGCTCCGCCCCGCTTTTGTACAGCGCTACGCCGATGCTGCAATGGATCATAATGTCTTCGCCGAATTCCGCCAGCGGAAAATGCAGACGAGACGCCAGCTCGCCCAGCACGCGGCGCAGTTCGTCAACATTTTTCAAGCCGGTCAGCAGCATGACGAATTCATCGCCGCCGTAACGTCCGGTCAGCCCGTCAAATTTCTTTTCATATTCACGCAGGATATAGCCGATATTTTTGAGTGCGAGGTCTCCAGCTCTATGTCCGTAAGTATCGTTGAGTTTTTTCAAATCGTCCAGATCTATAAAACAGAAGGCCGCGACATCTTCGCTGCCGACAAGGTTTTTCAAACGCCCGTTGACCTGGCTGACAAAGACGGAGCGCGTGACTACGCCTGTAAGGCTGTCGGAGAGGCCGTTGCCCGTCAGCTGCAGCACCTCATTAAAATCGAGGTTATGCGGATTTTCATCTAAATACAGCTTTCTCTCAAGCATCTGTACCGACTGGATCAGCGAATCGACGGTCATTCGCTGAGAGCGCATGTAGCGGCTTACAAGCCAGGCAAAGAGGATGAAAGACAGAATGAAGATAATAACGGCCGGTATATCGCCCATCAGCTGCGACCAGTAGACAGTCCAGAAATCTGTCGTCACGATGATACTCCAGGAAGTATTTTCCACTGGAGAGTATAGTGAGTAATAGAGGTTGGGCAGGCGCAGAGCCCAGAACCCGCCGTCTTTTCCCCCCAGCAGATCCGCCTCGATCTTATTCTTAGTATTGCCAAAGAGCTTAAATTTTCCCAGATAGTCCAGATAGCTGTTCCCGTAACGTAATTTGTCGGTGACAGACATCATCTGATTACGCGAACCCAGCATTGTCGCTTCGACTCCGCTTCTTCGGGACGCGCCGACCAGCAGCCTCTGTATCTCTTCAAAATAAATCGCGCAGAAGATACTGCCGGAGATTCTTCCGTTCCAGTAGAGCGGGACCGCCACGGTATAATTGAGCGTCACACCGTCGGCTCCGGCGGCGAAACTGTCCGTCACCTGTACTTTGCCGGTTGTGAACAGCCGCTGCATGTATTCGCGGCTGGCCAGGCTGGTGGCTCCCCTGGCGGAATATACGTTTATATCCTGGTCCACATAACGGATCATCATATAGCCGAAATGTTTGTTGATTTGGTCCAGGCTGTTCACTTTGCCCATATATGGAAGAGACGGGTCTCTGTACTGCTCTTGGGCGGCACAGGACTCCAACAGCCGAATTGACTGTTTTATCCGATATTCAATTTACCATTTCGCGGCATTCATCGTCGTTTTAGACGTCCACTTCATCTCTTCGAAGCTGTGATATATCCCGCCAACGATGAAGGTAAGAAGTATCAGTATGCAAAAAATGAGGTTGTATTTAAAGACAGGCTTGTATGATAATAGGAATTTTTCGCCTTTCCTTTTGTCTGTTTTCAACTTATTCCCTCCTGTCAACCGTTGAGTTACACCAACATGCTGCGTACAACTTCGAACCATATCTGCAATAGTTTCCATTCTAACACCACCCAAATTGTAAAGCAACATGCCGCGTCCGGTCGTAATCATCAGATTTCACACGGCAGCCTGTATAAAATAGCGCGCGGAACTGCTATCGGGGAGGCGTCATGTGTAAGTGGCCGAGCGAATTGGCAATGCGCGGTGAACTTTCTCCTTTGAGCCCTTCTATTTGTGTTTAGCCAAGAAAACACGCGGATAGTTGGCGAAAACTATTATTAAACGACTTGGCGGGAGCGCTTGCATTATAGCGACTCAGAGCTGCCGCGAATATTTATCCCGCCAGTATATAAGAGTGGGACTTTGGCGGTGTAGCTGCCCTTGGACAGCAAGATATTAATATTTTTTAATTGAATACGTAAAATTACCTAAAAAAAGCAAGAATAGATGATTTGTTTGTATGCATACTTTCAGGCAATATTTGCTCTAAAGAGGCATAAAAAGTAGTTAAAATTCGCTTACAGACTGCCTTTTCTAAACAATAGGTCTATAGACCCTATTATGTTCACCACTTTGGATTCCTTTGCGTTGCGGAATCAACTTTGAGAGTATAAGGTGTTATAAAGTGGGATAAAGTGGTAGAAAGTGGGTGAATTGTTGATGCTAGTGGGAAGTTATAACCATAAACTGGACGGTAAAGGCAGAACAGTGCTTCCCGCTAAGTTCAGAGGCGAACTTGGTTCTACCGTCGTCGCGACGATAGGCATCGACCGCTGCATAGCCCTTTATCCCGTCCCGCGCTGGGAAGAGCTGCTTTTGAAGCTCAAAGACCTCTCCTCGTTCAAGAAAAAGGCGCGCGATTTTCGCCGCGTACTTCTTTCGATGGCGACGGAGCAGGAGATAGACGGCGCGGGCAGAATACTGATACCGCAGATCCTTCGTGATTACGCGGGCGCGAATACTGAGATCACGCTGATCGGCGCGGAGGATCATATGGAGATATGGGATACGGCGAAGTGGGAAGAGCATCGCGCAGAGGTGCTTCTTGATTTCAGCGATATGGCAGAGGAGCTTGACGACGCGGCGGACGCGCCGGCTGGATTTCCTCATAAGGTAAATTAATATGTCCGTAAAAATGGATGGGAGCCGCATACTATGAGGGAACATCTGTCTGTAATGCTGAATGAAGTTTTGGAGGCCGTCGGCGGCGAAACGAATGTCCGTACGGTGGTGGATGCGACGCTCGGTCTTGCGGGACACAGCATTGAGATACTTAAAAGGCATCCGGAGGCGTTTCTTTACGGCTTCGACCAGGACGCCGAGGCCCGTGAAATCGCCGCGGAGCGGCTCGCCCCCTTTGCGCCGCGTTTTGAGATTATCGCCGATAACTTTAGGAACATCGGCCTGCTGAAGGAAATAGATGGTTTTAGTGGCGCGGACGTAATCCTCTTCGACCTTGGAGTTTCGAATTTGCAGATCAGCGAGCCTGAACGTGGTTTCTCATTTCAGTATGACGGCCCGCTCGATATGAGGATGGATGCCGGCGACGAAGAGTCCTGCCATCCGAAGGCCGAGGAGATTCTGCGCACCGCCGGCATCAAGGAATTGACGGAGATTTTTCGGGATTACGGCGAGGAGCGCTACGCCTTTCAGATCGCGAAGGGCATCGTCCGCCACCGCGAGCACGGCGGCGAGCTGCACAGCACGACGGAGCTTGTAGAGCTTATAAGGAAGATTCTCCCCGCTCCCGTGCAGCGCAAGATGGGCGGCCATCCGGCGAGAAAGATCTTTCAGGCCCTGAGGATCGCCGTCAACGACGAGATTAACGCCCTCAGTGAGGCGTTGGATGGAGCGGCGGCGTTGCTGAATCCCGCTGGAAAGATAATCGTCATCTCCTACCACTCGCTGGAGGACCGCATGGTTAAGCACCGCTTCCGTAAATGGAAGGAAGAAGAATTGGGAGAGCCGAATCCGCGCAAGGCTCTTTTGCCGGCCGAGGATGAGGTCGAGGCGAATTATAAGTCGCGCAGCGCAAAGCTCAGGATATTTGAGAAGTATGAAGAAGACGAAAAAGTGGAGGATGAATTTTAATGCGTTACAAGGAACACAAACATGAAAGCGAGACAAAGCATTCGTCGCTTTTCGTAATAAGTTTTCTGTGCGTATTCCTCTGCGCGGCGGCGCTTGGAACGCTCAGACTTTATGGCCTTTATCTTGAACACCGTATTTCGGAGACCGCAAGAAGGATAGATCTCTGCAAGGAGGAAAATCTTGTCCTCTCCCGCCGCTACGCGCAGCTTCTCTCTCCGGCGAGGGTCTATAACTATGCCCGCCGTGATCTCGGCATGAATAACGCCGAGAATATAAAGGTGATAAAGCTTGATGAGCAATCGGTAAGGCTGGCGCAGGCGAAGGAAGAGACTGTGGAAAAGGGCGGGTTCATCGAAAATCTGAATCCCTTCGTAAAGCAGGCTCATGCCAAGAATTAGGAGAGAACCTGGGGACGAGCGGCGCCGTTCAAAATCGGTGTGGTTCGCGGCCTTTATAGTTTTGACTATACTGGCGGTTGGCACGGCTAAGGTACAGCTCTGGCCCGACCGCCGAATTGTCTCACAGTCCCAAAAACAGTACTGGGCGAATGTCGCGGTGAGCGCGTCGCGCGGCAGGATAGAGGACCGCAGGGGGGTGCCGCTGGCAATATCGGTACCCTCCACAAGTTTTTTTATCGACCCCAAGTATTGGAACCCCGCGAGCGCCGACGTGCTTAAGGGTACCTTCGGAGCGGCGACGGCAAAAAAGTTTTCCCGTGAGCTTCCCGGGCGTTTTTACTGGGTTGCGCGCAACATTCCCAAGGAACGGGCGGACAAGCTTGCGCAGATGAAGATCCCCGGCCTTTATACTTTATCCGAAAAGAGAAGGATGTATCCGCATGAATCGCTGGCCTTCCATCTGTTGGGCTTCTGTGATATAGACGAATACGGACAGGCGGGTGTGGAGCTCTCCTGGAATCACATTTTGTACTCGCCGCCGCGCACCCGTTTTCTGACACGTGACTCCAAGGGCAACGCGATGGATACCATGAGCGGCAAGTCCGGCGTCGTAAAGGATACGGCCGGTTCGATCAAGCTGACGGTCGACTCGCGCGTGCAGCAGATCCTGGAGTGGCGGCTCAGCGAAGGGGCTAAGGCGGTCGACGCCGGCTGGGCCTCCGGCGTCTGCGTCGATCCCTACACCGGCGAGATAATCGCGCTCGCGAGTTATCCCACCCTTAACCCCAACGACAGAAAGAATCTCGTAAATACAAACGCCGTACGCAACAACGCCGTGGGGCGCGTATTCGAGCCCGGCTCGATCTTTAAGCCGATAACGATGTCGATCGCGCTGGAGACCGGCGCGGCCGGCAGAAATACGACCTATACCTGCCACGGTACGATGAAGCTCTTCGACCGTACGATGAGCGACGTCAACAGAAGGGCCCACGGCAAACAGGACCTGACACATGTCCTGATGAATTCGTGCAATATCGGTATGTCCCTGATGTCTATGGGGGTGCCTAAATACCAGGCTTATGGTATGCTGAAACAGTTTAGCTTCGGCGAGAAGACCGAGGTGGAAATCGCCGGCGAAGAGTCTGGGCTGATAAAACAGCCGGAGGAATGGCTAGGCACGGTCCCCGCGAACATCTTTATCGGCCAGGGCATCGCTGTCACGCCGCTGCAGATCGTTATGGCGATCTCAAGCATCGCCAACGGCGGTATGCTGCTTAAACCCTATGTGATCGATGAGGTGCGCGACAGTATGGGTAATGTGATTCACAAGGGAGCGCGCCGCGTACGTTATCAGGTCGTCTCCAAACAGACCTCGGACTTCATCAGGGAGGCAATGCGCCGGGTGGTGGCCGAGGGCGGCGGTAAGCTTGCCAAATCGGAGAAGGTGGCCATCGCGGGAAAGACAGGCACCGCGCAGATCGCGGCTTCGGGACAGTATGCGAAGGGGCAGTACGTCGCCTCTTTCGTCGGTTTCTGGCCCGCCGAGAAGCCGCGGTATGTGATGCTTATCAGTATCGGCGAGCCAAAGGGCGCGCGCTATTACGGAGGGCAGATCGCGGCTCCGGTCTTTAAATCGATAGTGGAAGACATAGTTCAGATATCTCCCGGAAAGATATAGGGGGCGCCGTTAAAACGGCAATTTAATATTGAGGTTTTATTAGAGAAGGGGTGCTGGTTTATGAATTTATGCAAACTTATTTTGATGTTGGAGAAGAGCCATATAGAACACAGAATACATCTTCCGGAGGGCTGCGCCGCGGACGATATCGAGCTTAAAGGTATGGTCTGCGACAGCCGCAGGGCGGGACCCGGGATGGTCTTCGCCGCCACGAAGGGCGGCCACCGGGACGCCCATGACTTTATCCCCACCGCCGTGGCCGCCGGTACACCCGCGGTACTCTGCGAACATGAGGTCGACGCCGGCATACCGCAGATCATCTGTCCCAATGTGCGCTCGGCGATGGGAGATGTGGCCTCTCTGCTCTATGAGGAGCCGTCGAAGAAGATGACGATGATCGCCCTTACAGGGACGAACGGCAAGACGACCTCCACCTTTATGACGCAGGCGATATTGAACCACGCCGGTATCAAGACCGGGCTTATGGGGACGGTCCTCTATGACGACGGAGAGAAGATCGAGGAGGCCGAACATACGACGCCCGAGGGCTGCGATATCCAGAATATTCTCGCGCGCATGGTTACTAACGGCTGCAGGGCCTGCGTTATGGAGGCCTCGTCGCACGCGATCGTGCAGGGGCGGATCGACGGCCTGCGCTACGACCGCGCCGGGTTCACGAATCTTACGCTTGAGCACCTTGATTTCCACAAGGACATGGAGCACTATTTTCTCGCCAAGAAGTCGCTGTTTGACCATTATATGAGGAACAACTGGAAGGCTTCGATAAACATAGACGACCAGTATGGACGCCGCCTCTGCGAGGAGCTGGGAAAGAGGGTCATCTCCTACAGTATGCTAGACGAGGAGGCGGACTTTTTCGCCTCCGTGGTAAACATCACGGTAGAGGGTCTTGAAATTGAAATAAAAACGCCGGAATCTCCGGAAAAGAAAAAGATAAAACTGCCCATTTTGGGAGCTTATAATGTGCTGAACGCGCTGCAGGCGCTGTCGCTTTCCTGGTCGATCGGCGTCTCCGCGCAGTCGGCGCTTGAGGCGCTGGAGAATATGCCCCAGGTTCCCGGCCGTCTTGAGCGCTACCGTTTCGATAACGGAGCCTCCTGCGTGATAGACTTCGCGCACAGCTCGGACGGGCTGGAGAAGGTTCTCAGCGCGGTTCGCCCGATCTGCAAACGTAAGCTCTATGTTGTATTCGGCGCAGGCGGAGACCGCGACACCTCAAAACGTCCCGTTATGGGGGAGATAGCCTCGCGTCTCGGCGATTTCGTCGTCGTCACCTCTGACAACCCGCGCAGCGAAGACCCCGCCGCGATCATGGCCGCGATCGAACCCGGCGTCAAAGAGCATGACACTCCATACACGATGATCTCCGACCGCCGCCAGGCCATCTATTACGGGCTTGACCAGGCGGGTGCGGACGATATCGTCGTCATTGCCGGACGCGGTCCCGAGACACACCAGATATTGAAGGACGGGCCAATACCGCTTGTCGATAAGGAGATCATGGAGGACTGGTGCCGTCAGAGCGGAAAGAGGGTGATCTGATGGCTCTCTTCTGCGCCTCCGAGGGCGCCGCGCTCTGCGGCGGCCGGCTTTACGGACCGGACATAAAAATATCCCGCGGCTGGAAGTGCGACAGTCGGGAGATCGACCCCGGCGACAGTTTTGTCGCGATAAAAGGGGCCGCCACCGACGGGCATCTCTATCTCCACCAGGCGATCGAGCGCGGCGCGAAGCTGCTGCTCGCAGAGGCCGCCGAGCTTGAACGCCTCAACATCCGCGGCGACGCGTATTCAGGCGTGAGCTTCATCGCCGTGGAGGATACACAGCGGGCCCTCGCGGCCCTCGCGGAGGAGTATCTGCGGCGCGTCTCGCCGAGGGTCGCCGCGATCACCGGCAGCGTGGGGAAGACGACGACGCGGGAGCTGACGGCCGCGGCGCTGAAAAAAAGCTTCCGCGTGCACAGCGCGATCCGCAGCTTCAATACGCTGGTCGGCTGCAGCCTCACGATCCTCGCGATGGCCGAGGATACCGAGGTGCTTGTGCTTGAGCTGGGGACGAACCATTTCGGCGAGATAGAGGAGATGGTCAGCCACTTTTCGCCGGAAATCGCCGTCATCACCGAGGTAGCGCCCTGCCATCTCGAGGGCTTTGGCAGCCTTGAGGGGGTCCTGCGGGCGAAATTGGAGATCTGCGGCAGCCCGAGTCTTGCCGCCGTGGTCTTCAATAATGACAACGGCCTCCTGAAAAACTATATGTCTTATAATTTAGATAACATTAAAAAAATCGCCGTCGGCAGCGGAGAGGGAGCCTCTCTTACAATCAAAGAGGCGGAGGTCAGGCTTGACGAAAACGGCCCCCGGACCTCCGCCGTTCTTTGCAGAGAGGGGAAGGATATCTCTTTATCCTGCTCGCTCTTCGGAACGCAGCACGCCTATAATATGGGCTATGCCTTCGCCGTCGCCTCGTGGCTCGGACTCTCCGACGAAGAGGCGGCGGCCGGCATCGCGGGGATCTCCCCGATATCAGGCCGCGGCCTCTGTAAGCGCAGCGCTCCGCGCGGCTGGGTGATAGACGAGGCCTATAACGCGAACCCCGCCTCGATGAGCGCCGCGATCAGGAACACCCGCGCCGCCGCCGAAAGCCTCGGCGTCAGAAAATGGGCTATCCTCGCGGGGATGCGCGAACTTGGCGAAAGCGCCGCGGAGTGGCACCGCCGGATAATCGCGGAGCTGGCCGACTTTGACGGCGTGATGCTGCTCGGCGAGGAGTGGCGCGGCTGCGGCCCCCTGCCGGAGGGAGCGGCGCTCTTTTCATCTCTGGAAGAGCTTATTTCAAAGATCGATTACAACGACCTGAATGAGAAAGTGATTCTCGTCAAGGGGTCGAATTCCTATAGTCTGAAGCGGGTCGTGGGAGCGCTTACGGAGGCCTGAGGATGTTTATCGATTTCACGGCGATCCTCTTTTTTACATTCGCGCTGGAGATATTTCTCCAGCGGAGCTGGATCAGCGTCATGCACAGCCTGAAGATAGAGCAGGTGACCAAGCTCTACGGTCCGTCGTGGCATGAGAAGACGAAGATGGGTACGCCGACGATGGGCGGCATCGTCTTTATCCCCGTGCTACTGCTCGCCATCCCGCTGATAATAATGATGGACGGGGATTTTTCCCTCAGCGGCGCGGCGCGGATCGTCTCTTATCCGGTGCTCGCGGCGGCGGTCGGTTTCGTCGACGACTGGCTGAAATACAGCCGCCGCTCCAGCGACGGCCTTAAGAGCCTGCAAAAGCTCGCCCTGCAGGTCGCCGTCACCCTGCCGTGGGCGCTGTGGGTCTCCGAGCCGCCGTTTGTGATATTCCCCGGGTTTGAGGTCTCGCGCTTGCTTTATGTCGCGCTGGTGACCTTCGTCGGCGTTGGGCTTCAGAACGCGGTCAACGTTACGGACGGCCTTGACGGCTTGGCCGCCGGCTGCGCCCTGATATCCTTTATGTTTGCGCTCTCCTTTATAGACGGCGGTTCGACGATGATGCTTATCATCGCGGCGGCCTGCGGCATCTGCCTCGGTTTTCTCTGGCACAACGCCAATCCCGCCTCGGTATTTATGGGCGACGTTGGCGCGCACTTTCTCGCCGGCCTTCTGCTCTCTATCTGCCTTAACTCCGGCGTCCTTATTTTTGTGATCCCGCTCGGCTTTTTCTTCGGGGTGGAGATTTTGTCGGTCACGATCCAGATAATCGCGATCCGCTGTTTTCACCGCAAGGTATTTAAGATGAGCCCGATACACCATCATTTTGAGATGTCAGGCTGGAAGGAGACGCAGATAGTTACGCGTTTCTGGGTGATGCACATCATCGGCATCTGTCTTTTGATGAGCCTCTTATTTTATTTTGCACTTCGGAATTTTTGAGTTATGATATTAGATTAGATTTTTAAGATCTGGAAGGCTGTTGGTGAAGATGACGGAGAATATGCAGTTGGCTGGAAAACGGATATCGGTGGTAGGCGCGGGCGTCAGCGGACGCGCGCTCGCCGAACTCGCAGCGGAGCTTGGCGCGGATGTATTCGTCTCCGATATAAAGGAGCCGGACGCGGCGGCAGTCAAGGTTTTTGAGGATAAGGGAATAAAATGGGAGGGCGGCGGCAACACGGAACGTGTGCTTGAGGCCGACGAGATCGTCGTCAGTTCAGGCATCTCGCCCAAGGCCCCGATAATCGAGGCGGCGCGCGCGAAGGGGATCACGGTCACGGGCGAGCTGGATTTCGTCTCTCCGTACCTTTCGGGAATCGTGATCGGCGTCACCGGCAGCAACGGCAAGACGACGACCACCTCTATGATCGGTTATTTCCTGGAGCAGATGGGCTATTCCGTGATGACGGGCGGCAACATCGGCAACGCCGTGGCCCACGCCGCGGGAAAGGATTATGACTTTATCGTTCTTGAGCTCTCCAGCTTCCAGCTGCATTGGGCAAAGGATTTTATCTGCGACCTCGCCATAGTGACAAACCTTGCCCCCGACCATATAGACTGGCACGGCTCATATGAAAATTATGTCGCGGCGAAGGCGAACCTGATAAACTGCCTCGCGCCGGGCGGCGCCGCGATCTATCAGAAGCGCGACGAAGAGGCGCTCAAGATTGAGAGGGAAGATGTCGAAAGGTATCCGCTCTGCTGGGGCGAAGATGATCCCCACATGAAGGGTCTCTACCTTGACGGCGAAGTAAGGGCCGCCTGGATAAACGGAGGCGACTGCCGCATGAAGCATCGCCTTTTCCTCTTTGACGACGTCAAACTGCTTGGAAACCACAACATCGAAAATACCGCGATGGCCCTTGGCGCTCTCGCGCTCTTTAATATTATGGACGTCCCGCCGTCGGTGATCGGCTCCTATGTGCCGCCGAAGCACCGCTGCGCCTTTGCCGGAAAGATCCGCGGCGTGACCTTCGTCGACGACTCCAAGGGCACCAATGTCGCGGCGACCGTTACGGCGATGACCTCACTTCCCGGCACTAAGGTCATAATCCTCGGCGGCCAGGGCAAAGGAGAAGACTATGCGCCGCTCGCCGAGGCTGTGAAGGAAAACACCCACGCGGCGGTGCTCCTCGGCTCCGAAAGAGAGAAGATCGCCGCCGCCCTGTCGGCGGCCGGCGTTACGGACTATAAAATCGCCGCCGATATGGAAGAGGCCGTCAAGACGGCCTACGGCCTGGCCGCCGATGGCGACACGGTGCTGCTCTCCCCGGCCTGTACGAGCTGGGATATGTATCCGAGCTATAATGTCCGCGGAGATCATTTCTGCGCGATTGTAAAAGAGATAATCGCTTCGGAGGAGTAAGAGAAAATGGAACCGAGGCTTGACGGCTCGCCGGATAACCGATATAAGGCCAACCCCTTTATATGGGTGATCCCGCTGATACTGAGCGGGATCGGTATACTGATGATAACCTCCACCACGAGCCCGACCTCGTTCCTTTACACCGGCACGCCCTTTCAGATGGGGATAAAGCAGCTCCAATGGCTGGGGATAGCGATGCTGGGGATGTTTTTCGTCTATTCCGTGCCGGTGCGGATATGGTACCGTTTCTCCGGTCCGCTCCTTGTCCTCATGTGGCTGCTGGCGTGGCTGCCGCTCGTACCCGGAGTGGGCGAGGCCATCGGCGGCGCCAGAAGGTGGATAAGACTGCCCGGGCTTGGCGTATCGCTGCAGCCGGGGGAGCTTCTCTGTCTCGCCGTCGCGCTGCACCTTGCGAAGCTGCTATCGCGCGGCGCGGAGCGCGATCCGCTGAAAAGTTTTATCAACACGGTGATCCTTGTCGTGCTTGCCGTGCTGCCGCTGCTCGTGCAGCCTGACCTTGGCACGACGATCCTGATATTCACCGTTTCGATGGGCATGTATGTTGAAAAGGTCGGCTGGCGTTATCCGGTCATCGCCGGCGGTGTGCTGGGCGGCGTCATTTTTCCGCTGCTGATACTGCTGGAGCCCTACCGGATGAGGCGCGTCACCGCCTTTCTAGACCCCTGGGCCGACCCTCTGAACAAGGGCTTTCAGGCGATACAGGGGCTGATCGCCTTTGCCAACGGCGGACTCTGGGGCTCTGGGCTCGGCCACGGTTTCCAGAAGCTCAACTATCTGCCCGCCGCCTACACGGACTTTATCTACGCCGCGGTGGGTGAGGAGCTTGGCCTCATCGGCACCCTCTGTATCCTTGGGCTCTTCGGCTTTTGGATGATGCAGACCAGGGCCAGTTATTTTCGGACCGAGGACCCCTTTAGATCTTCGCTGATCTGGGGAATTTCGCTGACGGTGCTTTTGCCGCTAGTGATAAATGTCGCTGGAGTCACAAAAATGATACCGCTGACGGGAATGCCGCTGCCTTTCATCAGTTACGGCGGCACCTCGCTCGTCACCATGTGGTCGCGCGTCGGCCTGATGCTGAGGCTTGAGAAGGACAGTTGGCTGGAGGAGGGCGAAAATGGCTGAAAATGATAAACGCAGGCTTTTACTCGCGGCGGGCGGCACCGGCGGACATATTTGGCCGGCGCTCTCCTTCGGCAGTTGGATAAAGGAGCGTCACCCAGAGTGCGAGGTCGGATATATTTGCGGCTCGCGGCCGCTTGAACTGGAGATTTACCGTGCCGCCGGCGTCGAACCGGTGGTGCTGCCGATGGAGGGTTCGCCCCTCTCCGGCGTCGGTCTCAGGCAGAGGGGCAGGCGTCTGGCCTCGCTCTTCTCAGCCTACGGCGCGGCGTCGGGGGCCGTCGCGCGTTTCAAGCCGGACGCGGCGCTGCTCTTCGGAGGTTATCTCTCTTTTCCGCTGATCATGGCCTGCAAGAGGGCCGGGATACGGTGCGCGATGCACGAACAAAACGCGCGCGCCGGCAAGGTGACGTGGTTCGCCGCGAAGCTGGGGCTGGATATATACAGCGGCTGGAAGGAATGCCTGCCGCTTGCCCCGAAGGACCACCTGCGGACGGGGGTCCCGGTGAGAGATTTTGAGCTGCCCTCCCAGAGAGAGGCCTGGCGGAAGCTGGCCCTCTCCGATGAGATGCCGGAGGGGCCGAAGGTCGTGGTCTTTTCGGGCTCGCTCGGCAGCCAGTCTATAAAGGAAAGTATCTGCGAGATCGCGGCATCGGGGGAGTTTCTCGGTTGGAACTTTATCCTTCCCGCCGTCGCCGAAAAGATGGAACGCCGCGGCGGCAACGTCTGGCTACTTCCCAAAGTCTGGGAGGCTTCGCTGCTCTACGCGGCGGCGGATATGCTGGTGCTGCGCGCGGGCGGTTCGACGCTGACGGAGGCGGGAGTGCTCGGAATTCCGGCGCTCATCATCCCCTGGAAGGGCGCCGCCGACAATCACCAGTACCACAACGCGCTGTCATTTGTAAGTGAAAACGCCGGTCTTATATGGACCGGAGACGAGGGGATGGATATCCTTGCCTCATCCCTGCTGCGCCTGAAGGCGATGGGCCGAAAAGGTAAGGGCCGCGGCCTTTACGG
Organism: Cloacibacillus sp.; assembly: GCF_020860125.1. Taxonomy (NCBI): domain Bacteria; kingdom Thermotogati; phylum Synergistota; class Synergistia; order Synergistales; family Synergistaceae; genus Cloacibacillus; species Cloacibacillus sp. The sequence goes on from NZ_JAJBUX010000075.1 coordinate 44,849, forward strand.
GCAGGGTAATATAATTTGCGAGAACCTTTGGAGCGCAGTATGGAGCCATTGACGGCCCATCATTTTTTCACCTTTTGAAGGGAGAGTATGGACAAGTTGGAGAACAGGGATATCAGCCTAAAAAACAAAAGCATACACTTAATGGGGATCGGAGGGGCCGGAATGAGCGGCCTTGCCATCCTTTTGGATCAGATCGGGGCGAAGGTCTCGGGATGCGACACGATAAAGACCCCCTATATGAAACACCTTGATGAACGTAACATTTCTATTATTATAGGACATGAAGCCAGGCACATAGATGAATTTATGCCGAATATCCTTGTCTATTCCAGCGCCCTGCCCAACGACCATCCGGAGATCCTCAAGGCGTGGCAGCAGGGGATACAGGTATCGCGCCGCGCCGAGGTGCTGAGTCAGATATTTAACGTGCGCCGCGGCGTCGGAGTGGCGGGAACGCACGGAAAGACCACCACCTCCTCGATGATCTCGCTGGTCGCGGAAAACGCTGGGCTGGACCCCACCGTCGCGATCGGCGGCGAGCTGCTGCAGATCGGCACGAACGCCAAACTCGGCACAAGCGACTATATGGTGGCCGAGCTGGACGAGAGCGACCGCTCTTTCGTCTACTTCCACCCCGAACTGGCCATCGTCACCAACGTCGACTGGGACCACCGGGACCACTATATGACATTCAAGGCCGTCACCGACGCCTTTGCCGAGTTTCTCACGAATGTCAAGAGCGAGGGCAAGGTCATCCTCTGTATGGAGGACAGCGGCGTGCGCAAGCTCCGCGAAGAGTACAGCGTCTCTCCCTCCGCAGTCACCTATGGCTGGGGGCGCGGCTGGAACTGGGGCGCCGCGGAGGTGAAACACTTCGCCGGCGGCGGCGTCTCCTATGTGCTCTTTCACGACGGCGAAGAGCTCGGGACCGTCGAGTTCTCCGTATCGGGAGAGCATAACGTGCTCAACTCGCTCGCGGCCTACGCCGCCTGCTATGAAATGGGCATCGCGCACGACGACATCGTCAAAGGGCTGAAAATATTTAGGGGCGCGAAGCGCAGGCTGCAAAGGACGGGAGAGGTGGGGGACATCCTTATTTATGACGACTACGGCCATCACCCCAACGAGATATCGGCGACACTGAACACCGTGCGACGGATATTCCCCGAACGCCGCATCGTCGCCATCTTCCAGCCGCACCGCTTCAGCCGCACCGCCGCGCTCTACAAGGAGTTCGCCGACGCCCTTTCTCTTGCGGACCGGGCTTTTATACTGCCGATATATGGCTCCGACGAAATGCCGATGGAGGGCGTCTCCTCCAAACTGATCTTTGACGCCGCCTCGGACGACACGCGCTCGCACTACGAGCTTTCGGGAAACTTTGACGACCTCATCTCCTCGGTCTGCAAGGCCGCCCGCTCCGGCGACATCATCCTGACGGTCGGCGCGGGGTCGGTGGGGACTCTCGGCAAAAAAATCGTTGAAAAGCTGACGGAAATACAGGCGTAGATGGAAAAAGGGGCGCTGATCTCCAACTGTTCTCTGAAGGAGCTCAACACCTGGCAGTGCGGAGGCCGCTGCCTCTGGCTCGCCGCGCCCGCTTCGGCCTCAGAGGCTGTGCCGCTGATCGAGAGAGCGCGGGATTCTTCGACTGAGCTCTACGTACTCGGCGGTGGATCGAACATTCTAGTTCAGGACGGTTTGCTGAACGCGGGGGTGATCTCCTCGGCGGCGATGGATTCGCTTGCCCTCCGTGAGGAGGGGGGCGCGGTATTCGCCGAAGCCGGAGCCGGTCTCCCCGTCAGAAAGATGCTGGCGCTGGCCCTGGAAAGAGGGCTGGGAGGACTCGCCTTCCTCGCGGGAATACCCGGTACCGTCGGCGGCGCGCTCTACGGCAACGCGGGAGCGGTGGGCGAAAGCTTCGCTCCGCTGGTCGAGTGGATCGAGACGCTGTCACGTAACGGCGAGCCGCGCCGCTGGCGGCGGGATGAGCTGCGCTGGCAGTACAGGGCGTCGCCCTGGACGGAGCCGCCGCTGCTCATAACGAAGGCGCTTTTTCGCCTCTCATATGAATCAAAAGGTAATATTATCAAAAATATAAGACATTTTTCGGAGCTTAAAAAGGGGCAGCCAATCGGTGCCAAGACGGCGGGATGCGTCTTTAAGAATCCTCCCGGATATTCGGCGGGACGGCTGCTCGACCAATGCGGCTGCAAGGATCTCTTTGTCGGCGGCGCGCGGGTTTCTAAGCGTCACGCGAATTTTATCGAAAATCACGGAGGCGCGCGCGCGGAGGATATATATAATTTAACGCGGCTGTGTCAAAAAAGAGTATATGATGAGTTTGGGGTAACGCTGATCTATGAAATTAAATTCTTTGGGGCGTTTTAGACACCGGAGAAAATTAAGAAAGATATTGATGGTCCTCTGCGCGCTGCTGGTCGGTTTTATGATCGCGGCGGAGAGCCGTTTTGCCTTTATGCGCATCGGCGATATCCGGCTGGAACCGGCTAACATTCTGCCGCAGTACGCGGTGTGGGGCGTCATCACTCCGGACCAGGAGCGATTTTGGCCCTCGTTCTGGCTTGCGAAGAGCGATTATGTGAGGCTTCTTGAGGCATATTACCCGGTGGATGTCGGCCTTGAACTGCGCGGCTGGGGAAAATTTCACCTGAATGTTACGCCGCTGATCCCCATTTATAAGGTCTACTGGGGAGGCAAATTTTGGTATCTCTCTGCGGAGGGCAAGCTTTGGCTCTCGTCTCTGCCTGAAAATAAGATCCTCGCGGAGCATATCGCCGAAGGACTGCCCGTGCTCACTTGGGGCGCCGACCGGGCTACGCCGATAGACATATCCCAAGTCGAGGGCAACATCCACGAGTCGAGTCTGCCCATCCCGCTGATAAAGAGCTGGTACAGGATGACGAAGGAGCTGGGCTGGGATAAATATGTGAAGTTCATCCAGGCGGGAGTTAAAGAGGGTACGCCGGTCGTAAGGGTGATTTTCTATACGGCGGGTAATGAAAACGGCGCGCAGCTGCTGCTGCCAAACGAGGCGGACCGGTGGGCGGAGACCGGGCTGGCTGTCAAAAAACTTTACGGAGGCATTTCGAATCTTCCTCCCGACGTCTTTATCGACGGGACATATAAGGGGAAGATCCTTATCAGGAATCTAATAGAGGATAAAAATGGTGAGATAAAGACAAAGGCGCAGGAGGCAAAGGAAAAAACGAAAACCAAGAAACCGTAACGGTGTTTTTAGCTTGAAATAATATCTTTATCATATATATTTAATCGAGAAAGATTTATAATGTACAATATAGGGATAATGAATCCCTAAAAAGAGGGGGAAATAGTTTTGTTTAAAAAGGCATCAAGTTATCCGCAGAACAGAGAGCCGGATCTGCTTGTCGGCCTTGACTTGGGAACAAGCAAGGTGACGGTGGTGGTGGCCGAGCGCGAAGCGGAGGGCGACGAGGCTCAGGTCATCGGGGTGGGGCAGGCGCCATCCAACGGAATACGCAAGGGACTTATCGTAAATCTTGACCAGGCGGTGCGCTCTGTCCGCCAGGCGGTGAGCGACGCCCAGAATATGGTAGGGCAGGATCTCAGCGAAGTGACGGTCGCCTTTGGCGGCGGCGAGGTCACCAGCATCCGCTCCAAGGGCATGGTCTCTCTCGGTCGCACGCCGCGCCCGGTCATGCGCCTTGACATAGAACGCGTTATCGACGCGGCTCAGGCCGACGTCGTTGTACCTACGAACCAGAGCATCCTCCATACAATACCTGTCGAATATTCTCTGGACGGCAATGTCGGCATTGACGACCCCCTCGGTATGAATGCCATGCGTCTCGACATAGAGGTGCAGTCGATAATCGTTCCGACCGCCACCATTCAGAACGTCTATAACTGTGTGAACAAGGCGGGGCTCAAGGTGAGCAGCCTCGTTATAAAACCACTCGTCTCCGCTCTCGGCGTCCTGACGCCGGAAGATGCTCTCGCGGGCGCGGTCGTCGTCGATATGGGCGGCGGCACCACCGGAATCGCTGTATTCGCCGACGGCAGGCCGAAACATCTGGCGCTGCTGCCGGTAGGCGGGGATCATATCACGAACGACCTCGGCAGCGTATTGAGGCTGCCGCTCAACAAGGCGGAGGAGCTCAAACGCTCCGTCTCGCTCAGGGCGGAGTTTGATCCGGAGGAGACGCTCAACTTTACGCACCTCTCCCGTGAGTACAGCATCTCGAAAGAGGACCTCTACGAGATAGTCCGCTGCCGTCTTGAAGAGCTTACCGACGACCTCATCCGCCCGGAGATAAAGGCGGCTAAGATCTCCATGCTCCCCGGCGGTATCCTGCTGACCGGCGGCGTATCGAAGACAGAGGGCATCGACGATTTTATCCTTGAAAAGATGGACCTGCCGGCACGCGTGGCGATGCCGGTGGACGCGAACCGCATGCCTCCCGGCCGCAACAGCCAGGAATATTCATCGGCGGCGGGTATCATAAAATACATACTGGAGAGGGAGCGCGATCCCTTCCGTTATCTTGACAATCCGACGATCGGCAAGACGGAGCAGCTCAAGAGCACGGTAAGCTACGCGCCGCCCTCCGAGGGCATCCCGATCGGCCAGAAGGATAAGGACGGTCCGGGCTTCAATCCCGTGGACGCCGTGAAGAAGCTCTTTGGAGACCTCTTCTAAGAACGCATGGAGGAATTATAGGAATGGGAGCTATGTCAGAAATTTTTCAGCTTGATAAATCAAGCTTCCCGGCAAGGGAAGTGATAAAAGTCGTAGGCGTGGGCGGAGCGGGGAACAACGCGCTGAACCACATCATCCGCGGCGGCGTGAGCGGCGTGGAATTTATCGCTGCCAACACCGATATCGCCCATCTTGAGCTGTCGGAGGCGACCTGCCGCATCATCCTCGGCAAGGAGCTTACAAAGGGCCTGGGAGCGGGTTCCGATCCTGAGATCGGCTGCAAGTCGGCGATGGAGTCGCGCGAGGAGCTGCGCGCGGTGGTCGAGGGCGCGGATATGGTCTTCGTCGCCGCCGGAATGGGCGGCGGCACCGGTACGGGAGCCGCGCCGGTGATTGCGGGGATCGCCAAAGAGGCGGGAGCGCTCGTTGTGGCGGTTGTCACCCTGCCCTTCACCTTCGAGGGACGCCGGAGGATAAGACAGGCATCCTATGGCATAGAACAGCTGCGCGACAAGGTCGACGCTCTGATCATCATCCCGAACGACAGACTGCTCGGGATCACCGATAAAAAGACCTCCGTCAACGACGCCTTCCGGATGGCGGACGGCGTGCTGCACCAGGCGGTGCAGGGGGTGACGGACCTTATCAAGCGTCCCGGCCTCGTCAACGTCGACTTCGCCGACGTCAAAACGATCATGTCGAACGCCGGAACCGCGATCATGGGCATCGGCGAGGGCTATGGCGAGAAGCGCGCGGCTACCGCGGCCTTTAACGCCATCAACAGCCCGCTTATGGACAGCAAGATGAGCGGCGCGAAGGGCATCCTCTTCAACATCACTGGCGGCGCGAGCGTCGGCATTCATGAGATAAACGAGGCGATCAGCATCATCACCGAGGCCGCCGACGAGGACGCCTTCATCATCTGGGGGCATATATTCGATCCGGAGATGGAGGATTCCATCCAGATCACGGTCATCGCCACGGGCTTCGACGACGATAAAAAAGAAACGGGCGAGCCGAAGGCCGCTGTCGTTTCCGCCCCCGAACCGGCGCCGGTACGCACCGCGTCGCAGAGCGCCAGGCCCGCGTCTCCCGGAGTGACGACCCAGGGGCTAGATATCTCCGCCGTTAAAAACCTCAACAGCTACACGGCGGCCAAGAGCGCGCCGGTACAGCCGCAACCGGAAGCCGTTCCTGAAAAACCGGTTGAACAAAAGGCCAAGCGTCATGAACAGATAACAAAGACTGCCCAAAGTGCGGTAACTGCCGACGAGGATCTCTTTAAGCAGAGCGGGGCTCCCGTCGACCAGTACGACATTCCGGCCTATCTCAGAAAGAGGCGGCAATCCTGAAAAAAGAGAGCCGCGCTCCACGCAGGCCCGCGAAAATAACCGCCTGGCAGAGCTGGGAAGACTACAGAAGAGACGAAGAGTGGATCACAGAGCTGCCCAAGGGAGGAGATTTGCCTTGGGCTCTCTTTTATCCCGCCGATTACTCGATCGGCGCGGCTAACCTCGGCTTTCACTATGTATTTCAGCGGCTGCGCGAGTCGGGGGTGGCGGTGGAGCGTTTCTTCGCCTCGCCGGTGCCATACCGTTCCGTCGACGCCGATACGATGCTTGAACGTTTTTCCGTCATCACGGCGAGCGTCGCCTATGAGGGCGACATTCCCGCCTTTTACCGCTGGCTCTCCGGAGCCAATATCCCCCTGCTCGCGGAGGAGCGTATCGCCGGTTCATTTCCCGTGATAGGCATGGGCGGCGCGCTCTCCTACATAAACCCGCTCACCGTCTCGGGAGTATGCGACTTTATCATCCTCGGCGACGGCATGGAGGTCATGGATCATGTCATCGAGGCGCTGCGCCTCTATGAGGGCGGCTGCGGACGCCGCGAACTCTGGCGCAGACTAGCCGAAAGCCCCCATATTTTCGTGCCGCCGGTCGACATAAAGGACGGCCGGTTGGTCCGCGACCTGCGGATCGGCCGTTCGCTCGACCTCAACGGACCATATCCGGTGCACAGCGCCTGGATGACGGAGAGGGGCGCCTTTGGCAAGACGCTGCTGCTGGAGCTTCAGCGCGGCTGCGCGCGCTCTTGCAGCTACTGCACGCTGCCGCGCTGCTTCGGCAGTATGCGCTGGCGTAAATTCGAGATCGTCGAAAGGGCTCTGAATGAGATCACCTCACGCTTTGAGGTGCCTCAGGCCGGTCTCGTAACGCCGGAGGCGGGGGATTATCCCTTTCTGCCGCAGCTGATCGACAAACTGATCGATAAAAATATCGGCGTCTCCTTTGCCTCCCTGCGTCTCGACCGTCTCAGCGAACAGATGATCTCGGCCCTCTCCGGCAGCGGCAGACGCAGTATAACGGTCGCGCCGGAGACCGGCGGCGAGAGGCTGCGCTTCGGCTGCGGCAAAAAATTCACCGACGACCTGATCCTGGAAAAGCTCGTGATGGCGAAAGAGGCCGGGATCGACCGGGTGAAGCTCTATTTTATGATCAGCCTTCCCGGTGAGAGCGACGAGGATATCACGGCGATGACGGAGCTCTGCCGCCGCATAATCGCGGAGACGGGGCAGAGCCTCACTCTCTCCGTCAACCCCTTCATCCCTAAACCCGGGACCCCGTGGCAGGATGAAATTTTCTGCGGAAAGCACACAATCAGGCAAAAATATGAGAAAATAAAAAAAGATATGCGAACTATTACTAAAAAAACGCCCCAGCTGAGGCTTACGGGAATAAAAGAGGCCGAGACGGAGTTCAACCTTGCGTGGTACGGGTATAATGAAAGCCTAGAACTTGCGAGAAATATTGAATCCGGTATAGCAAAACTGCCCATATCGGACAGAGAGACGACCGGAATAGAGCTCGGATGCTTTATGTAACTGGAAAAGAGGTGGCTGTATGGTTATTTCCCGCAAGACGCGCGCGCGCGACTATAAAGAGAGAAAACCGATCACGGCGTTCGGTCAGGTAATACTGCCGCTCACGATGATCATGGCCCTCGCGCTGCTTTATCTCAGTGTGAAATTGTTTTTTTTCGCTCCGGAAAAGCTTGCGACGGAGCAGCTCCCCTATACTATCCCCAAAGACGAAGTCATTGCCATGCCTAGCGGCAGGCAGACTTCCGCCGATGACGCCTTTATTGACGATGATCCGGAGGACGAGGTGACGGTCACTCCCAAAAAGAAGGTAAAAACAACTCCGCCCGCGAAACCGGTACAGCCCTCGGTTACGGTGGTGAAAAAGCCCGTGCAGACGGTAAAGACCAAGAGGGACGATCCTCCCAAAAAGAATGTGACGACGCCCGCCGCGGTCAAACCGGCGGCAAAGGCGGAGAGCGGAGCGAGATGGGACATCCAGATCGGCGGCTTTTCCGCGAAGGAGGGTGCCGAGCTCACCGTCAAGCAGGCGAAGGAATCCGGATATTCCGTATATATCGTGGACTCCGTGCTCAACGGCAAGCCCTTTTACAAAGTGAGGGTGAGGGGCGAGAGCGACAAAAAATCGTCCCAGGAGCTCTCGAAGCGCCTCGCTAAGGCGGGTTTCCCCGTATATCTGGTAGAGATAAAACGTTAAATGCGGCGGGCGCGGGGCATGCGCATCTGGCTTTCCGTCTGGTGGATACCGCGCGGCAGAGGTTTTGACAACAGCTTTTCATGCCGCCGCCCCCGGGCACGGAGGCGGAGACGTCTTATCCGCGCCTGTGATATGATAGACTGACATACTAAAGATCATAAACATGGAAGGTCGCTGATTATTCTATGGCTGGTTTCGTAAAAGAGGTGACGTCGAGGAAGAGGGCGCTGGAAGATATCACGGAGCGCCTTCTCTTTCCGTGGGGATATCCCGTCAGGGAGCTCCCGCTGGGAGAGGCCGTCGGCAGAAGAAGCGCCTCCGAGATAATAAATAACCGGCCCTATCCTCCCTTCAGCAGAAGTCTGCGCGACGGCTACGCGGTCAGGCATTTGGACGCCGCCGGCGCGACGCCGGGCACGCCGCTCTTTCTGACGAAGGCGGGAGAGGTCTTTATGGGGCGGTGTCCCGATTTTGAGATATCCTCTTCGGAGGCCGCCGCGATACCGACGGGCGGCATTCTGCCTAAGGGCGCCGACGCCGTCGTGATGCTTGAGGATACGGAGCTTGCCGGCGGCTGGGTGGAGGTCCGCCGCGGCGTACAGGCCGGTGAGAATATCATCCTTGAGGGCGAGGAGATCCCCCGGGGGGAGAGGCTGCTTGCGACGGGCGGCATGGTCGACTTTAAGACTATCGGCATGCTCGCGACCGCGGGGGTCTCGTCTCTCTCCGTGATCGACCTCAGGATATCGATCCTCTCCACGGGCGACGAGATAGTTCCCGTGGAGACGAAGGAGCTGCCACCCGGCTGTATTCGCGACGTCAACGGCTGGAACCTCAAGGCGCTGCTCTCGCGCTACGGCTTTGAGGCTAAATACCGCGGCATCGCGAACGACGACGGCGCGGAGTTTGAGCGGCGTTTCCACGAAGAGCTGGTGGACTGCGATCTGCTCATCCTCAGCGGCGGCTCTTCGGTGGGCGTGCGCGACCATTGTTCCGAGATGCTGGCCTCGCTGCCGGAGCCGGGGCTTCTTGTGCGGGGGCTCAACATCGTTCCCGGAAAGCCGACGCTCATCGCCGCCGACGCGGCGGCGAAAAAGCTGGTTGTCAGCCTTCCCGGCCACCCGCTCTCCTGCCTTGCCGTCGCCTTCACCGTACTGCTGCCGCTGCTCATGCGCCGTATCGGCGCGGAGGAGCGCGAGTGCGGCACGCGGCTGAGGCTGCGCCTCGCGCGCGACCTGGCGGCGCGCACGGGACCGGAGGAATTCGTCCCCTGCGTCTTGTGCGCCGATGGCAGCGTTGCGCCGATAGCCGCTAAATCAGGTTATATTTCAGCGTTGGCAAAGGCCTCCGGACTTATCTGCATACCGGAGGACCGTGAAACGATCAGAGCAGGCGAAGATGCGGAGGTCTGGCTATGGCAGTAAAGTTTCCCGAACATATAACGCTTGACGAGGCCTGGGGGATACTATCCTCGGCCTTTGAGGGATATTCAGAAAAATTTAAGACAAAACTTGAAATATCGGCGGCGCTCGGAGATATTCTGACGGAGGACATCTCCGCCTCCCGCAACGTCCCGCACTATGCCGCCTCGGCGGTGGATGGTTACGCGCTGCGCGCCTCCGATACCGCGGGGGCTACCCCCGCCACTCCCGCGCGTCTGCCGGAGGGCGGCTGGCAGTGGATGAACACCGGCGCGGCGCTGCCCGACTGGGCGGACGCGGTGCTGATGGTGGAGGATTCCTCGCAGGAGGAGGGCGAGCTCGTCGTCTACCGCTCCCTTACGCCCTCCGCCAACGTGCGCCCTCTCGGAGAGGACGTCATGGCGGGGCAGATCATCGCGCGCGAGGGCGAACCGGTGACCCCGGCCCTGATCTCCCTCTTCCTCTGCGCGGGTATCGACGAGGTGCCGGTCAAAAGAAGGGTGCGAAGCCTCTTTATCCCGACTGGAGACGAGATAATTTCCCGCGAAAAATGGCTCGCGCAGGAGAGCCAGCGCTCCGGCACGGTCGCCGAGAGCAATTCGCTCTTTATCGCCGCCTCCTTCAAGAGGTGGGGCTTTGAGGTTGACGTCGCCCCGATACTTCCCGACGTGCCGCAGATACTGAGGGAATATGTCGAGAGGGGCGCGGCGGAGTATGACCTAGTGCTTGTCGGCGCGGGCTCCGCGAAGGGCAGGCGCGACCATACCATTGAAGTCTTTGAGGAACTTGGCGAGGTCCTCTTCCGCGGCGTGCGCATGAAGCCGGGTCGTCCGGCGATGGCCGCCGTGATCGCCGGAAAGCCGGTGATATGTCTGCCGGGCTTCCCGATGTCGACGGCGGTCGTGCTCTGGTCGCTCGTCTACCCGCTTCTCCGGCAGTTTGCCGGTGAGAGCGGCGACCTGCGGCAGCTTGTGCGTGAATCCCTCGGCGTGAAAGATATCATGGAGACGAGGCTGCTTGTGCAGCATTCCTCCTCCGCTGGTATAGAAGAGTGGCTGCGTATGAAGGTCGCGCGCGTCGGCGACAGGCTCTATTCATGGGCGCTCACCTCTGGCGCTAGCGTCCTCTGGGCTCTCGCGGAGTCTGACGGCATCGCGATGCTTCCCGCCTCGGCGCTCGAGTGCGAGCGGGATACCAGGGTGGACGTCTGGATGACGCGCGGCATAGACCTTGACAGGCGGGTGCTCTTCCAGGGTTCCGACGACCCCGCGATACAGCTGCTGGTGACGCCTATACGCAGGCGCGGCGCGGATTTTGCCTCGCGCGCCGTCGGCAGCATGGGCGGCCTTGCCGCGCTCTCGCGCGGAGAGTGCCACCTTGCCGCCGCGCATCTGCTTGACGAAGATACGGGCGGCTACAACGACGTCTTTATAGAACGCTTCTCCAAGGGGCAGAAATGGGCGCGTATCCTCGTCTTTTACCGGACGCAGGGCATCATCGTCCAGAGCGGTAACCCCAAGGGGATAAACAACTTTCACGACCTCTGCGCCAAGGATATCGTCTTTTCAAACAGACAGCCGGGGGCCGGTACACGGGTGCTCTTCGACCATCTGCTCAAAGAGGAGGGCGTGGCGCCGGAGAATATCAAGGGCTACGCGCAGATATGCACGACCCACATGGAGGCGGCGAACCGCGTCTACACGGGGCTGGCGGACGCCACGCTAGGCA
>NZ_JAJBUX010000076.1 GCF_020860125.1 Cloacibacillus sp.
GTACACGATATAGTGTACACTTGTGAAAAGGCTTTGTCAAATTAGATATTTTTATCTAGCAAGGGTAAAAATAATTAAAAAGAAGCGGTGAAACAACTTAATTTTTATTGAACGCGCCAAAGTACCCTTTGGATACCGGAATTTGTCATCCGGGGGTAAAGGGGTTAATCTTATATCTTGAATATTATGTTTTTATTTTATTACCGGCATTCATAAAAAAGAAAAATTCGAGTGCTGAAACGGAGTGATAGTATGACGACAGTATCCTCAGAGGAGAACGCATACCAGGCGATCATCGAAATGATCATTATGCACCGCTATCCGCCGGGAGCAAGCGTAGTGGAGTCGCAGATAGCGGAACAACTCAAGATGAGCCGGACACCGGTACGCAGCGCGCTGAAGCGCCTCGTTTCGGACGGGCTGCTGGAATCGACGCTCAATAAAGGGTGTTCGGTGCCGATGCTTTCGCGCCGTGACCTCGACAGGTTATTTCGCTACCGCCACAGCATCGAACCGGCCTGCGCGCGTGAGGCGGCGCAGTTCTACCGGCCGGAGTTCAAGGAAAGGATCGAGGCGCTGATCGCGGAAGAGGATCTGTACGTCAGTGAAAATCCCTGGGGGCTGCACGCCGTAAATGAAAAGATGCACAACCTTGTCGTGGAGATAGCCGACAACCCCTATTACCTCCACCCCGTCAAGCAGGTGAACTGGCGTTCTCAGCTGTACCTTTTCTTCTTCGACAATTTCTATTCAGAGCGCGTCATGGAGATAAAAAAGCGCCCAAAAGGCGAATACAAGAGTCCGCAGCAGCACATCCGTCTCTTCGAGGCAATCATGAGACACGACACGGACGAGGCCGAAAAGGTGATGCACGACCATATTTCATCAACATATAAGTTCCTTACGAAGAGGGACTGGTAAATCGAACTGCAGGGGGCACAGATGCGCTCCCTGCTCTTTTGTTCCGCGAATAGTCCGGCGGCAAGCCGCTATCTCCGGATCACGACGGCCATCGACAGCTTTATATATTTTTCTTTCAGCTCTTTGAGATCTTCATTCCGTAGACGGATACAGCCTTCGGTGGCGTTTTTGCCTATCGACTGCGGGTCGTGCGTTCCGTGGATTCCGATGCCGCGCCAGGGGGTCTTGAGGCGGATGAACCAGGGGCCGTAGGCTCCTTTGATCTCGCCTTTGCCGTCCCTGAAGTCGTGCGTCCAGTAGGAGGCGTTCTGTATCTGCAACACTTTGAATGCTCCCTCCGGAGTCCGGCCGTCGCCGGGTTTTTGTTTCTGCCCATCGTTGATACCGGTGGCGACGGCGTAGGACCGGATGACCTTCCTGTTTCGGACCACAAAGAGCCGTTTCTGTTGTTTTCTTACCAGCAGCCAGTCGTCGGCTTCTTCGTTTAGGACGGCTTCGGCTTCAAGCGCCTCCTCCTCAGTGATGCGCTCCGGCTCGGACGAAAGGGCCGCGCATTCGGTGAAGAGGCCAATCGATAACAGCAGCGGCAAAAGCAGCGCCAGACGGCGAAACCGCCCCCTATTTGCGGGTTTTTCACTTACAGCCCTTGAAAAAATAACAGACACGGCTTCACACCTCCGGCGGATTTTATACGGACAACGTCCGCGGCACCTCATGCTGCATTATATCCTATCAATCCTCGAGACAAAAATCCCCGCGGCCTTCCGTCGTCCGACGTTAATGCCGCGGGGATTCCTTACATAACTTGTTATATTCCGGTTATTCGCTGCAGATGTTTTTCAGCATTCCGATGGGCTCGATCTCGACCTCGATGAGGTCCCCGGCCTTTATTTCGCCAACGCCCTGCGGCGTGCCGGTGGAGATTATATCGCCCTCTTCAAGCGCCGCGAAGCGGCTGATGTGCGAGATGAGGCGCGGAATGGGGAATATCATCTGTTCGATCGCGCCGTCCTGCACCACCCTGCCGTTGAGGCGCGTAACGACGCGCGTTTCCTTCGGAAGTTCCTTTGTCAGCAAGATTGCCGGGCCCAGGGGACCAAAGGTGTCGAAGCTCTTGGCCCGCGTCCACTGGCCGTCCTTGTTCTGCAGCGCGCGCGCCGTGACGTCGTTCATAATCGTATAGCCAAGGACGTGTCCGTAGGCCTCTTCCTCGCTGATGTTCTTTCCGGCTTTGCCGATAACGACGGCAAGCTCTCCCTCGTAATGGATGGTGCCGGCCCAGGCCGGGATGCGGATAAAGTCGTTTGCTCCGATGATCGAAGAGGTCGCTTTGAGGAATACCAGCGGCTCCGAGGGAATTTCATGCTCAAGCTCCTTCACATGCCCCACATAGTTGCGTCCGATACACCAGAGCTTTTTCGGCGCAAAGGGCGGCAGGAACTTGACGCGCTCCACGGGGTAGCTCAGCCTTATCTGAGAGATGATCCCCGAAAATGGATCCCCCTCCACGATATCAACAGAATTGCCGCGAATCTGACCGCTGTACGAGCGTCCGTCGACCATAAAACGACAGTAACGTACCGGAGCCTCTTTTTTAGTCACAATGATTTCTCCTTTATCCTATTTTTTCGTTTTCTCTTTTGTCGAGCGCGCCGGCGATACGCTCCAGCCCCTCTTTGAGCATGGCGCGCGTCGTGCCGATGTTGAGCCGCGCGAAGCCGTCGCCCTCGACGCCGAACCAGGTGCCGGGGTCAAGCGCCACCTTAGCCTCGTTGACGAGGAAGTCCGTCAGGGTCTCGTCGTTGAAGCCGTAACCGCGGAAGTCTATCCAGAAGATGTAGGTGCCCTCCGGGTGGTCCATGCGCGCCTTCGGCATCCGTTCTTTGACAAAGGCCTCCATGTAATCGCGGTTGCCTTCGAGGTGGGCCATCAGCTCTTTGTGCCACTCGCCGCATTTGCCGTAGGCGGCCTCCATGGCGGTGATGCCGAGGATGTTTATCGAGTTGAGATGGAACCTCTCGAGGACCGAGACGTATATCCCGCGCAGAAGTTCGTCGGGGATGATCGCGACGGAGGCCTTCATCCCCGCGATGTTGAAGGTCTTGCTCGGAGCGATGAAGGTGACTGTGCGTTCGGCCATGCCCGGCAGCGAACCGATGCAGATGTGCTTCGCGTCGCTGTAGACGAGGTCCTGGTGTATTTCGTCGGCGATGATGATCATATTTTTGCGTATCGCGATGTCGGCGAGCCTTTCGAGCTCCTCGCGGCTCCAGACTCTCACCACGGGGTTATGCGGGCTGCAGAGGATCAGCGTGCGGCAGGTCGGGGTGACGAGCTTTTCAAGTTCGTCGAAGTTCATCGTATAGCGGCCGTTTTCATAAATGAGCGGGTTCTTGACGATGATGCGCCCCGCTTCGCGGACAGTACAGTAGAAAGGCATGTAGACCGGCGTCTGGATTATTATCTGGTCGCCGGGTTTGGTGAGACCCATTACCGCGAACGACAGTCCAGCGACGACGCCGGGGGCCCAGCTCAGCGCCTCACGGCCGAACTCCCAGCCGTAGTGCTCACGCTCCCAGGCGCGGATCGCGTCGCGCAGCGAGTCGGGGATCATCGGGTAACCGAGAGCGCCCTCGTCGACCTTCTTATGTATCGCCGCCAACACCTCGGGCGGCGCGGGGAAGTCCATATCGGCGACCCACATCGCAAGCAGGTCGTCGCGGCCGAAGTCGTCCTTGAGGCCGTCCCACTTTTCGCAGTCGGTACCCCTTCTGTCCATATATTTATTAAAATCGTATTTCATTATGTCCTCCCGTTATTATGGCCTGCGCCGGATTTTTCATCTATATTTTCCGCTTTATTATCTGTATATGCAAGCATAAATTGAGGTAGAATAGAAAAACTGTCAAATATAACGACGTAAAAAACTGGAGGAATGAGCAATGTCTATAAAAAATACATCGGCAGAGACGCCAGCGTGTTCGCCCATTAAGAAAACTTCTAATCTTCACCGGAGCGAACAGGCGGCGGAGCTGGAGCTGGGACGCGGCGCGGTGCTGCCGGAGCGCGCCGCCATGCCCGCGGATTATAAGTGGCGGCTGGAGGATATCTACCCCTCGCAAGAGAGATGGGAAGAGGCGTTCGCGGAGCTTAGGGCGCGCCTGCCGGAGATCGCCTCCTACAAGGGGACGCTCGCCGAGTCGCCGGCGCGGATGGCGAAGTTCTTCGCGCTGCGCGACGAACTCTCGATAATCCTCGGCAAACTCTTTGTCTATGCGAACATGAAGAGCCACGAAGATACCGCCGATTCTAAATACCAGGGACCGGCGAACCGTGTCTCCGCCCTTTCGGTGGAGTTCTCCGCCTGCGCAAGCTACGTCACGCCGGAGATCCTTGATATGCCGCAGGAGCGCCTCGAAGAGTTCGCGAAGTCGCCGGAGCTCGCCGATTATGCCTTCTCTCTGCGCGAACTGCTGCGACAGCGCGCCCACGTCCTCTCGGAGGCCGAGGAGCTGATAATCGCCCGCGCCGGCGATATGGCCGGAGTGGCGGACAACGCCTTCTCAATGCTGACGAACGCCGACATGGAGTTCCCGCCGATACGCGATGAGAAAGGCGAAAAGGTCGAGATGTCGGAGGAACGCGCCGTCTCCTACCTGCGTTCGCCCAAACGCTCGGTCCGCAAGGCGGCTTTTGAATCGCTCTACACTCCCTACGCCGCGATGAAGAACACCCTCGGCGCGACCTTCGACGGCATGCTCAAGACCTCGAAGTTCTACGCCGAGTGCCGCAGGTATGAATCGCCGCTCGCGGAGGCGCTCGATGCCAACAATATCCCCATCTCGGTCTACGACAGCCTTGTGGACACGCTCGAGGGCAGCCTCGCGCCGATGTACCGCTACATGGAGCTGCGCAAACGGATACTGAAGGTCAAGGAGCTCCATATGTACGACCTCTATGTACCCCTCGTCACCGATCCCTTTAAGGAAATCACCTGGAGCGAGGCGAAGGAGATGATGTTCCGCTACCTCGCGCCGCTCGGCGAAGAATATCTCGCGCAGGTACGCGCGGGGCTCGGCGAGGGCTGGGCGGATGTCTTTCCCAACCGCGGCAAGCGCAGCGGCGCCTATTCGTGGGGCACCTACGGCACCCATCCCTATATATTCATGAACTATACAAACAATCTCAACGACGTGATGACCCTCGTCCATGAGATGGGCCATTCCATGCACAGCTTCTACTCGCGCCGCAGCCAGCCCTACTCGACCGCAGACTACTGCATCTTCACCGCCGAGGTGGCCTCGACGACGAACGAAGTGCTCTTCCTCTCCGGACTGCTCTCCGAGACGGAAAAGAAGAAGCGCCGTCTCTACCTACTGAACCGCCGCCTTGAAAATATCCGCACGACGGTCTACCGCCAGACGATGTTCGCCTCTTTTGAGCGCGAGGCGCACCTGCGCGCGGCAAACGGCGGCGACACGACGCCCGAGGGGCTAAAGCAGCTGTGGTATGAGCTCAACAGGAAATACTACGGAGAAATGATCGTCATCGACGAACCGCTGAAGATGGAATGGGCGAGGATACCTCATTTCTACAGCCCCTTCTACATCTATCAGTACGCCACCGGCTTCTCGGCGGCGACCGCGCTCGCGCAGGCCATCCTCGAGGAGGGCGCGCCCGCGACGGAGAGATATCTGAACTTCCTCACAAAGGGCGGCTCCGACTACCCCATCGAACTGCTTAAAGGCGCGGGAGTGGATATGAGCACGCCCGAGCCCGTCAAAGCGGTCGTAAAACAGTTTGAAGAGACCCTCGACGAGATGGAGGCGCTTCTCTAATGCGCAGCTACGGCAGAGGTATATACGGCATCGACGCACACTACGAGAGCGAGGGGATGGCGGCGATCTATCTGCTGGTCTCCGAGGGGCGCGCGGCCATAATCGAAACGGCGCATAACGCCTCGCTGCCGCATCTGCTCGCGGCCCTCAAGGCTCTCGGTGTGAAGCGTGAAAATATCGATTATATCTGCGTCACCCACGTCCACCTCGACCACGCGGGAGGCGCCGGCAGCTACATGCGGGAGTTCCCGCAGGCGAAACTCGTCGTCCACCCGCGCGGCGCGCGCCACATGGTATCCCCCGAAAAGCTCGTCGAGGGCGTCAAGGCGGTCTACGGCGCGGCGGAGACGGAACGTATCTACGGCGAGATAATCCCCGTGGCGGAGGAGCGCGTCATCGCGCCGGAGGATGGGCGCGAGCTCAAATTCGGGGAGATGACGCTCGTCTGTTACGACGCGCCGGGTCACGCGAAGCACCACATGATATTCTTTGAAAAGAGCACCCGGTCGCTCTTCGCGGGAGACGCCTTCGGCATCTCATACCGCTGGATGAAAGGCGCGGACGGCCGCTGGGCCTTCCCCACCGCCTCCCCCGTCCAGTTTGATCCCGCGGCGATGACCGCGACGACGGAAAAGATAGTCGCGCTCGCGCCGGAACAGATATTCATCACACACTTCGGCGAGCTGACGAACGTGCGTAAAAACGCGGCGCTGCTGACCGAGGGAGTAAAGAAATATGTCGAAATAACGGAGGCCGCGGCCGGCGACAAGACAAAGATAAAGGCCGGGCTGGCAAAACTTTATGGAGAGATCACGGAGAAAGAGGGTACGACGCTGCCCTCCGCGACGATCGAAGAGTCGCTGCGCGTCGATCTCGAGCTCAACGCGCAGGGCTTATCCTGCTGGTACTCAAACAGCCGCAAAAAGTAAAAAAACAACTGAAAAACGCGGGTATGGGGATATATGCGCCATACCCGCGTTTTTCTTTTCTCAACATTCTTTCAGGACTATTCCCGCCACCGCGCGCGCAAGCAAATCATGCGCCCTCTCGTCAAAATGGACGGAATCAACGCCGCTTGTCGTAATGATCCGCGCCGCATCAAGAAACAGGCACGCCCTCTCCTCGGCGAGCGCCGCGAACCTATCCGCAAGTTCAAGGCTGACATGGTACGAGCGGGCGTCAAAACCAAAATCACTGCCGCCGCAGACACCCTCGCCCAAAGACGCCGGCGAGATTATGAGGATCTTCGCCGCACCGGAGGTCTCGGCCTTCACGACATCGACGATCCTGCGTAGCCCCGCCGTTATCTCTTTCGCGGAGGCGTGAAACTCAGCCTTACAGTCGTTGGTGCCAAGCATCAGAACGACAAAATCAAGGGGACGGTGCGAGGCGACGCAGGGTGAGATGTAATCTATCCCCGCTCCGCCGGGCCGCGCCGGTTCACGAAAGACGGTGGTGCGTCCGCACAACCCCTCCTCAACGACGCGCCACCCGGGGCCGAGCAGCCGCTCCAGCCGTCCCGGCCAGCGCACGTCAAAGCCGTAACGTCCCAGACCGCCCGCGATATAACCGTAAGTATTCGAATCGCCAAAACATAGAATGCTCTTCATCGTTCTATTCTAGCACCGAAAGCCGCGGCTTTTTTACACCGCGCGGCTGATATATTTTCAAATACGCCGCTCTATGTTATTCTTTTTCGTGGTATGGACCTTAATTATTTGTTTTGCTTAAACAGCTGTTTTTAATACCGGCGGCGAAGGCCGCGGACGGAGAATGATCATGGTGGAGATCGAAGATTTCAGCGCCGGGCTGATATGCGGGGAGGATACGCTCCTGCTCGGCGGCAGCGAACGGAAAAACGCCAGCATCGGCAGGATCATAGAGACGTGGCCGGAGTCCTTTCCCGACCACGCGCTCATTGTGCTGGACCATAAAGGGCGGCTCTACGAAAGTTTCGCGCGGGAGGCGCTGCTGACCGACCTTTCAAGCGAGGGATCCCTCATTCCCGACCTTATCGAACCCTTCATCGCCAACGAAGACATCGGCGTGGGCAGCGAAAATATCGCCTACGCCATACGCCAGGCGGTCTATCAGGAGATAAAATCCCGCGACGCCAACGATAAATTTTTTGACGACCTCGGCAAACTCGTCACCGACAGGATGCTCCTCTACATGCTGGAGACGGCGAAAAACGTCGTCCACAACCTCGCGGCCTGCGCCGGAGCCGAGGGAGAAGAGGGCGTGATCGGCACCCTGCCGTCGCTGAACCTGTTCCAGATATTCTGCCGCCAGCACCGCTTCATCGAAACATTGATGACCAAGACGATCGGCGGCGAGACGGGGATACTTCCAGTAAAATACCGGCTCAAAGAGGCGGAGGCAAACGGCGCCTTTATAACCAGGGAGTTTGCCCTCGCAAGGTATATCCTCGAACATGAGCTGCGCTTCCAGAAAAACGGCGACCGCGACGCGCCCCTGCCCTTCGCCGATCTGCTCTCCACAAACGGGGACAACACCAACACCCAGCGCTGCATCAAGATGCAGGCCGACGCAAGCACGGCGGACTTCCGCGCGCTGATAACCCTGATGAGACGCGGCGCGGGACTCTTCCGCAGCCTGAACACCCTAAAGCTCGGCGAATACCTCAGCGCGCCGCAGGGACGGCCGCTCTTCGTCTGCTCCAGCGGCAGCGCCTCGGCGGACCGCGGCTTAGCGCCGCTCCTGATCGCCGCGATCGGCGCCGCGGCGCAAAACACAAAGAGTTCCGCCGTAATACTCATCCCCGAGCTCGACCGCTGGGGACTCCTCAATTACCTTGATAAATTCCGCCAGAGCTGGGACCGCCTCAGCTTCACCTTCGGCTACGACAACTTCTCGCGCCTGTCGCTCGAAAGCAGGACGGAGGACGGCCAGCTGCTGGAAACGCTCTATTCCGCGAGCACCCAGCGCATCTGGCACGCAAGCGAAGAGGAGCGGCTGAACCGCGCCTTCGGCACCTACGTCTCCGCCGCCGACGTCATCTACAGACCGGAGGATCTCAACGAAGAGATACGCGCCGTGGAAAAAGAGGGGCGCGTGACCTACGCCTCTCTTGAAGAACAGCCCCGCCCCGCTCCCGTCAAACGGCGCGTGAGGCTGCGCCGCGCGCGCCGCGCGGCGAAACTTTGGATCACCGAGGGGGCGGAGCGCCATGAGAAACTGACGCTCGCCTCGCTTCTTGAAGAGGGTGAGACGCTTTGAGCCTTATGAAGGGGAAATTACCGCCGCTCTGCGCGAAATATGGGCGTGAACTTAACGGCCGGACCAGCGGCGTCGATCAGATACTGGAGGATTACGCCGCGCTGGACCGCATCGCCGTCGCTCTCGCCTCCGAAGAGCAGAACAATGTCGCGCTCACCAGCCCCGCGGGCTGCGGCAAGACGACGACCGTACGCAAGCTCGCGGCGCTCATCGAAGAGGGCCGCTACCGGCGGCTCGCGGGACGGCGCGTCGTCGAACTCAACATCGACCTGATAAACCAGGACCGCAAAAAGAGAGACCTCCGCTTCAAGCACATCCTTGACGAGGCCGAATACTACAACATCATCATCTACGTCGACGAAGCCCACCGCCTGAGCGAAAACTCCGGCCCCTCGAACCTGCTCAACACGCTGAAGCCATATATCACCAGCGGCGGGCTCAGCATGCTCATCTCGACGACCTCCGAAGAGTTCCGGCTCTATATCGCCCGCGACCGCGCGATGGAGCGCCGCTTCCAGTCCGTAGAGCTGAAAGAGCCAGAGCGCGGGCGGCTGCTGGAGATACTTGAACGCGTGGCGCGCGTGCGTTACCCGCGGACCGACATCACCAAAGAGGCGATCGCGGAGACGGCGAGGCTCGCCGCGCTCTGCGCGCCGGAACGTTCCGAGCCGGCGCGTTCGCTGGAACTGCTCCACTACGAGGTCTCCGCGGCGCAGATAAACCTGCCGCCCGAAGAATATGCCGAAAAGATCACGGAAGAAGACGCAAGACGCGCCGCCGCCCTCAAAATGGACGGCTATCAGGAAAGAGACTAAACGCCATGCTGAAATCAACATTTGCAATATACAGAGACTACGGCCCGGAGGCGAAAAAACGCAGCGCCGAGCTCGCGAAAAAGACGCTTGAGCAGATCCACCGCGAATATCTTGAGGCGGTCTTCACCGCCGCCTGCCGCCGCCGTCTCGATATCTGGGACTTCGCGCAGAAATTCATGGAGTCGGATTTCGCCCGTTCACTCGACAGGCCGGAGACGCTGCTTGCGCTGACGATGGACGAGGTATTCCGCGACTTCATGGTCCGCTGTGCCCAAAGCGGCGTCGAAATAGAGTCCGTACCAAATGAAAAAACCGGCATGGCCGCCTTCCGCGACATCTCGCCCGAGGCCAAGTGGCTCGTGGAGCTATACTCAAAGTGGCACGCGAAGACCGGCGAGGCGGGATGTGAAATAGCCGAACGCGCCCCCGCATCGCTGCTAAAAAAGATCCACAAAAAGGCGATGACACACCGCACAGATGAAATAATCGCCCTGCTCATCGAAAACTCCGCCGAGGCGGCAATGATAAATTCAAAGGATTACGAAAGGCTGGAGAAACAGCCTTCTTAGAAAGAATCGCCCAGCAAGTCGCGTGAATTTTTAGTGATAGAGACAACTAGCGTGGTATCAACCCAAATAAAAAGCCCCGACATCTTTATGTTGCAAGCATGTCGGGGCTTCTTTATAATTTTCCGAATGCCGCTTATTTCAAAAGTTTCTTTGAAGCGGCTGACATACCTTTGTTTAATCTTTCTAGAATCAGATCTATCTCCTCTTTCGTTGTAACAAGCGGCGGCGCGAGAAGGAAGTTGTCTCCTTCCACACCGTCGATCATCCCGCCGGAGGGATAGATTATCAGACCTGCGTTTATACATTCTTTTGTGGCCACTCCCGCGGCGCCAACGCCCTTTTCAAATGGCGCTTTAGTGTCCTTGTCTCTGACTATTTCAACACCGCACATAAACCCTTTGCCTCGAACGTCGCCGATGATTGGATTCTCCGCTGCGATCTTACGAACTCCGGAGATCAGATATTCTCCGTTCCTCGCAACATTCTCGATAACCTTATGTTCTTTCATATACCTCATGACCGCAACTACCGCCGCTGCCGCTATCGGATTGCTGTTATAGGTATGGCCGTGCATGAACCCGCCGCTTGTATTACGTATCGTATCCACGATACTGGTGCTCGCGATCATACCTCCGGTAGGAACATAACCGGCCGCCAGCCCCTTCGCCGTGGCAATTATATCGGGGACAACGTTCCAGTTATCAACGGCAAAACCTTTTCCCGTCCTGCCGCATCCTGTCATGACTTCATCGGCAATTAAAAGAACATCATATTTGGTACATATATCGCGGACTATCGGCCAATACTCATCTGGCGGTACCAATGCGCCGACAGTTGAACCAACGATCGGTTCGGCGATAAATGAGGATATATACTGCGGCCCTACGCGTCTTATCTCCTCTTCAAGCCTGTATGCGCAGCGCGTATTGCATGATTCCCGTTTTAACCCAAACGGGCACCTGTAACAATATGTCGCCTCTATTTTGGGAGATTCCTTAAACAGCGGAGAGAATATCCTGCGTCTGGACATCGCCCCTCCGACAGCCATCGTGCCCAGGGTATTCCCATGGAAAGAATTCCAGCGGCCTATCGTCAAAGATTTACTCGTATAAATCCCGTCTCTGTCGTAGAAATACTGCCTCGCAAGCTTCAGCGCCGACTCAACGGCTTCGCTTCCGCCGCTGACAAACCATACTGTGTCCAGACCCTTTGGGGCGATCTCCGCAACGGCGGCAGCCGCCTCTTCCACGATTGGGAACGACCAGCGCGAGGGATGTCCGAACTCAAGTTTTTTATACTGCTGATTGACCGCCTCAATGACTTCGTCTACGCAATGTCCCAAGTTGGAGACGAGAGCGCCGCTGCATCCATCGATATACTCCTTGCCGTCAGCGTCAAAAATATATATCCCGGCGCCCTTTTCTGCCTTTAAATACTCTGATTTGAAATTACGCGGAAAAGCATGGTTCATAATACTTACGCTCCCTCTTTCTCAATATCAATACGTGCTCTGTCATTCGAAAAAAACTTTTGTGACAGATAAACCGCTACTAAGAGTCCCAGTCCCGCAGCATCGGTAAAGCCCTTTGGGTCTATGAGACAGAACGACGAGACAAACAGCATCACACGCTCCACCAGTTTTAGATCCCGTTTCCAATATCCGGAAGCCGCGCAGGCAAGTGAGAACGTTCCTAAAATAGCCGTGATGACAAACCGGCAGACAAGCAGCTTAGGAGGATCTCCAATAAAAAGCAGTTCCGGATTATATACAAATGCGTACGGTACGATAAATCCGGCCAGGGCAATCTTAACGGCGTTAACTCCCGTCTTCATCGGATGCGAACCTGCGATGCCGGAAGCGGCAAAGGCCGCCAGCGCCACCGGCGGGGTGATATCCGCCATTATTCCAAAGTAGAGAATGAACAGATGAGCGGCAATATCAGGTACGCCAAATTGTTGGATGGCAGGAGCGGCCATGGTAGCCAGGATGATATACTTCGCTGTTGTCGGAAGCCCCATCCCTAATATCATCGAAGCGCACATCGTCAGCAACAGCGTGGGCAGCAGCATGCCGTGCGCCAGATATATTATGCCGTTAGCGATCTTCAGCCCCATACCACTCAGCGTAACCACGCCTATTATTATTCCGGCACAGCCGCAGGCGATAGCGACACCGATCATAGACCTAGCTCCCGTCTCAAGAGCGTCAAACAAAGTTTTCCTGGTAAACCGGGTATTCTTCCTAAGCATCGCTACCGCAACCGTGGAGATTATACTGATCAGCGCGGAGGTCATTGGTGTATAACCTTTCAGAAGGAGATACACAATAATGACTATTGGGAGAAACAGATGGGCCCCCTCCGCCAAAGTCTGCTTAAGGTCTGGCAGATCTTCTCTAGGTATCCCCTTCAATCCCAGCCGTTTACCCTCCATATGGACCATCACCCAAACACCCGTATAATAGAGAATGGCAGGCAGCGTCGCCGCAACGGCGATCTTCACGTATGCTATCCCCAGGAACTGCGCCATGATGAATGCCGCCGCACCCATTATCGGCGGCATTATCTGGCCTCCTGTAGAGGCTGCCGCCTCCACACCGCCGGCAAACGCCGCCGGATAACCGATTTTTTTCATCAGCGGGATCGTAAAGACACCGGTCGTAACTGTATTTGCCACGGAGCTTCCAGATATGGTCCCGAAGAGGCAGCTCCCAAAAACAGAGACCTTTGCCGGGCCCCCAACTCTATGTCCTGCCAATATGAGAGAAAGGTCTATGAAAAATTTCCCCAACCCTGATTTTTGTAAAAACGCCCCGAAAAGGACGAACATAAAAACAAAGGTTGCGGAAACACCAAGAGGCAATCCGAAAATACCTTCCGTGGAGATATACATATGACTTATGATTCTTTCCACAGAAAAACCGCGGTGTCCCATGAAACCTGGAATATACGGCCCCACCTTTGCATAGATCAGAAACAACACCGCCACGACCGTCATAGGTGCCCCGACTACCCTTCTTGTCGCCTCCAATACGAGTAGGACAAGAACACTCCCCAGGACGACATCATGGATCGTCGCCATACCACCCTGCATCATAATATCGTGGTAGTATACCGTGATATAAAGGCAGGCGGCTGCGCTGATTAAAGCTAAAATAACATCTATCGGATCCATTTTTGAGCGTGATTTCTTGGACGTTACCGGATAGAGTAAAAACCCCAGAGACAGAGCAAATGCAAGATGTATGGAGCGTTGTATCTGGGCGGGAAATACGCCAAACGCGGCCGTATAGGTCTGGAAAACCGAGAAGGCTACGCATAGCAGCGATATAAAAATGTTCCACTTCCCCGCAAGTTTTCTAAAGGTAGATTCTTTATCGAACTTTTCGAGCATTTTTTCTGCTGCTGCTTCATTTTCCGTAGCGTTAAAGCTCTTTGTATCAAAGCTCATTATGTTTCTTCCCCCTTCGGAGATCAAAAATAAAAGGGCCCTTCTCTTCCATTTTTATATAAAAATAGGACCTCCGCGAAGAACCCTTTTAATTACGTAAGTTACTTTTTTATTTCAAAACACCTTTTTCCATAAAATACCTTTTTGCACCTGGATGCAGAGGAATTGCCACGCCATCCAACGCTGTCTTCAATGACATTCCTTTGGCGGCGGAATGCGCTGTTTTAACCTCGTCAAGATTCTCAAAAAGTGCTTTTGTCATCCCGTAGACAATATCCTCAGGTAATTTTGAATCAACTATCAGCAGTGCCTGAACAGCCACCGTCTCATACGGGGCAGTCTGATATTTGTATGTATTGGCGGGGATGGTCACAGGCGTATAGAAGGGATATTCTTTTACTATATCTTCTCTCAGCTTTCCTCCAACGGGAAGGAGCGTCACCCTGTTCAAAGAATTCAAATCATGGACGATTGCCGCCGGCACGCTTGAGTTTGTATGAAACGCGTCAATATGGCCATCCTTAAAGTGCTCTGAGGATTCGCTGAAGGAGAGGTAAAACGGCTTTAAATCCTTATATGTAATGCCAGCCGTACCCAGTATCTGCCGCAGGGTAACTTCATTGCCGCTGCCTGGCGCACCGACGGAGACGGATCTTCCTTTCAGGTCGGAAATGCTTTTTATACTGCCGTCTCCTTTGGCGATTATGTGGGTCGTATCGGGATATACTCTGCAAATTGCCGTCAAATTGGGATACTTGTTCTTAAACATCTCCATACCATTATACGCATAGTATGTGATGTCGGTTTGTATGAGGGCAACGTCAATGTCGCCCTTTCCAAGAAGATGGGCGTTGTTAACGGAACCATCCGTCGTCTGCACGGTTACATTTATCCCTTTTGAATGTTTATTGATCGTATTCGCGATCGCCCCTCCAAGAGGGAAAAATGTCCCCGCCGTACCCCCTGTGCCCATGCTTAACTCTTTTGCATTGGCCGTCATAACTGTCGCGAGGAGAAGGCTGAATACCACGAAACTTAGAAAACCCATCTTCATTTTTCTGTTAAACATTATATATTCCTCCTGTTATGTAATCTTGCCGATAAAAACCTCTGGTAGACGTGATACGGCGCGAAATAATTAATTCTCTGCAATAAAAAAATAGACCAGCCCCTCTCAGCTATACAAAAATCAAAGCCACAGCGCGCCTTTATCCGCACTTAAGACCCTGTCCCGATATGATTCCATTACGCCGCTTACCTTTTTCTCTTTTCTTTTGAAATTCATCCGCCTGGAGTCGAGCACATCAGACGGGACAAGCAGACTGATCCGCTTCGACTCTAAATCTATCTCGATCAGGTCTCCGTCCTCAATCAACGCGATCGGGCCGCCTTCCCACGCCTCCGGGGTGATATAACCTACGCACGGCCCCCGTGTCGCACCGGAAAAACGTCCGTCTGTTATCATCGCCACGGATTTCTCAAGACCCATTCCGATCAGCATCGCCGCCGGGATTGAAAGTTCCCTCATACCGGGACCGCCCTTGGGTCCCTCATATCGCACTACCAGTACGGAACCAGGTTCGATCGAGCTCTCCAGCATATACTTTCTGACGTCCTCCTCAGAGTCAAAAACTACCGCAGGCCCCTTGTGGTGGTACATCGAAGGGTCCACGCCTGTCTTTTTCACGACGGCGCCGTTAGGAGCTAGATTTCCATAAAGTATGGAAAAACAGCCGTTTTCATAGAACTTGCTATCAGGCAGGTGTATCACCTCTGAATTCTCAACAAAAAAGCCGTCCAGAGAATCACGCACCGTACCTCCCATAACCAGCGGCCGCGTATCGTCTATATGCTGACGGATAATCTCAAGTACCTTCCTGACTCCGCCTGCGCTGTAATAATCCGACAAATTATATTGAGAGGACGGTTTTAGTTTCGTCACCACCGGAACAGAAGACTGGCAGACATCAAAATCATGCAGATTCATCTCTACGTCAAGCGCTTTTGCCAAAGCCATGATATGCAGTACCGCGTTTGTTGACCCGCCGGTGGCTGAAACGTATTTGATTCCGTTTTCAATGGACTCTTTATTGACATACGACTTAAACGTTTTCTTTTCTTTGACCAGATCTACAATTCTTTCACCAACATCTTTTGCCTGGCGCATCTTTTGAGCTGAACAGGCAAGCATGGCAGACGAGTCAAAGGGTGTTACACCAACGGCCTCCAAAAAAGTTCCCATCGTATTCGCGGTGCCGTACATCGAACAGGTGCCGCACGACACGCAAATACCGCTGCGGCGGCGTTCAAATGTCTCTTCGTCAATTTTCCCGCTGTTCCTCTCCCCTATCATCTCTTTTATATCGCTTGTAACATATGTACGCCCCTTTTCCATAAAAGGCAGCATCGCGCCTCCGGTCAAGAATATTGTCGGCAAATCGATCCTCGCCGCGGCCAGCAGCATACCGGGAACGATCTTGTCACAAGAACAGAGCATCACTATACCGTCAAAACCATGGGCCTTTACCATCGCTTCAATAGAAGAGGCGATCAGATCCCGCTGAGGGAGAATATAGTGCTGGCCCTCTCCCTGAGCGATCCCATCGCACGGAGC
Source organism: Cloacibacillus sp. (assembly GCF_020860125.1). Classification (NCBI taxonomy): domain Bacteria; kingdom Thermotogati; phylum Synergistota; class Synergistia; order Synergistales; family Synergistaceae; genus Cloacibacillus; species Cloacibacillus sp. The sequence continues at coordinate 16,448 of NZ_JAJBUX010000076.1, forward strand.
AGGTACATTGAACTCTCCAGGATTGCCGCCGGCACATAAAATTCCCTCCCTCACGTAACGGGCAAGTTCGCCGAGAGGTTTATGTCCGGGATTTACATCACTCCAAGAATTGACAATCGCAATTTGCGGCTTCTCTATATCTTTCATGCGATTTCCTAACGCGCTCATCAGACCTATATAGTATGTCTCCGTTATATCTTCTGCATGGCCTCTCTTATTAGGCATCAAAACAGCCCCTCTTCTCTTTAAAATTACCTGTCCCGGAATTCTGCCCCGAGGAATTCCTCATAGACCTTGATCATCGCGCCCTTACCCTCATTGCCCAGACCTTTACATAATGACATTTGATATATCGCCGTCGCGGCTGAAAGAATGGGCATCGGAACTCTCAGCTGCGCTGAAATCTCACTGGCGGAGACTAAATCCTTGTACGCATTGTCCATTGCGTAGCCCTCATTAAAAACTCCCGAGAGTATCCTCGGAGCAAAAAACTCCGCCGCCCAGGAGCATCCGGTACCGCTGGTAACGACCTCGACCGTTTTCTGTGGATCAAGTCCAAGCTTTGCGGCCAAAGCCAAAACCTCCGACAGAGCCGCCGTGTTAATATCAAATAGCAGCTGATTGATAAGTTTAGCCATCTGTCCTGAGCCTAAACCGCCAAAGTTAATAACCTTATTACTTATCATGTTGAAATAGGGAACAATTTTATCAAAAACACTCTGTTCACCGCCAAACATTAACGTCAGCTCTCCAGACGCGGCTCTGCTCTCCATACCGGAAACAGGAGCGTCGGCGAATTTGAAGCCCAAAGAGCTTAAGCGGCTCCCAATTTCAAGGGTCTTCATATATGCCGTGGTGCCAAGGTCGATGATAATATTTCTCTTCGCGCCGTCGCCTATCACGCCGCCCTCTCCAAAAAGAACTTTTTCAACTACCCCTGCGCTGGGCAGACTCAAAAAGACGACATCCGCCAATTTTCCAATTTCGGCTGGTGACGACGCGGTCGGAATGCTAAGATTTGATAATTCTGTTAAGATCTCTCTGTTAGCGTCAAAAACCCTTATGTCAGCATCATGTTTGAACATATTAACGGCCATATGCCTGCCCATTTTGCCCAGACCGATAAAACCTATTTTCATCGTTTCTCCCACCTTTTTCTGAGATTAAGATTAGTTTAGGTTTTATATATCACAAAATCAAACAAGTAGTATTTTGTTTTTTCACAAATATTTATTTGTGGAACGCAAAATTTATATTATAATCTAAACATACCTATTGGTATCTCAATCGATATTATTTATAGTGGGAGGTGTTTTTATTGAACAGCAGCGAAAAAATTTTTATGCTCGTCGTAGAAGAGATGAGCTTTACCAAAGCGGCAAAAAAAACTTTTCTAACCCAACAGTGTATAAGCGAACACATAAAAAAATTGGAACGGGAATACGGCGTATCGTTTTTTGAACGCCGCCCTAAATTAGTACTGACACCAGCCGGTAAATCCATGTACCAAGCTATGCTGCAAATCCAAAATATGAAAAACAGCCTTGAACTGAACCTAAAAGAAATTGCGCGGGGGGCGATGGGAGAGATCAAAATAGGTTCCAACGCTTCACGTGCTCGCGTAATTATGCCCATATTATTTAAAAAGTATCACGAAAAGTACCCCCGCGTCACAATTTCTGTATTCTCCGACGACACCTCTGTGATGACTGAGATGCTCATAAACGGTAAGTTAGATATTGTTATCGGCGTGGATGTCGCAAGCAATCCACTTTTTAAAATCACCCCTCTTGCGGACGATCCAGTCTATGTTATTGTTTCCAATAACCTATTAAAGCAATCGTTCGGAGAGAAATACGCGGAATACCAAAAAATCTTTCCTTACGGAGTCAATTTATCCCTATTTGAAAAAATACCATTTGTACGCAACTACCCCACAAGCACAATCAACAGTCTGATCGACAGGCATATAAACCGCTATAACATAAACTTGCAGACCGTATTTTCAATCAGCGACTACGGGACACAGCTGCAGCTGTGCGCCTCCCATCAGGTGGCGGCCTTCATTCCCGCCTTAATATGCCGGACTGTATTAAAATTTAATGATAGAGCGGGAGAGGACGACCATATAAATATATTCCCTATTAAGAATCTTAATGAATCACTGAGAATTGATTGCATAACCCTGAAAAACAGCTATATGCCTCAATATATCCAGGATTTTATCTATTCCATTGAAAACGAGATTAAATCCGAGACCGAATGGCTGAAACAAAATATATAAATTGAGCGTGTGACTCCGCAATCATTACGAGTCACGGAGCCACACATTTCCAAGATAACTATTGGCAGGCTAAATATGTCAGCCCGTTGTATATCAGCAGAAAATTCAGGCTGTCCTTCCTGGGGCCATAACCGATATTACCCATTTCGGGATGCGGAGAGAACAGCAGCAGCTTGTGTCCATTGGATTCCGCCTCGGCAAAAGCCGTCTTCCCATGGAGAAGGCTGGCAAATATCTCAGGCGTAAGCGGATTGTACCATCCGCGCACCGCGTCTTCCGCCATTTTATTGTCATACATATCCCAATATGGCTTTATCGGATCGCGCCCGCTGGCAAGGAGGCTCTCAAAACGCGCAAGTGATTTAACGTTGCCGCCCTTTATCGTTATAGAGGGTCCCTCCCAGTAGACCAGGTTCATCGTGCTTGAAACACCCAGCGCGATCCCCGCAAAGAGGTGATGCTTATTATCTTCGATACGGCAACGTACAAAGCCGCTTCCGCTTCTCCAGTAATCCAGGTCCTCCGTTTCAGTCGCCGCCACAATGTTGAGCCAATAACGGTTCTCCGTATTGTAAGATGTGAGCGGCAGATATGCGCCGCCGCATACCCCAAGGTAGTGTCCTCTGTCGGCGATAAATGAACGAATCGCGTCGTACCCCCTATCACCCAACCCTGCGTAATAGCATTCACCAGCGTCAGGACTGCCGGGAACTATCATGACGTCAAATTCATTCAGTTTCCCGCCTCGAATATCGGCATCACCGACAAAGTCGTAATTAAACCCTCCCCATTCCAGCACCTCAAGCAGCGGCGCTGAGAAATCTTCGCCTGCGCCGCGGCCGTTATACACCGCGGCTTTAAGTTTCTTAATTATCTGGCCCTTAGATGGTACCATCTCCACTTCTTCATAAATGATACCCTTTTCATCAAAGACAGACCGTGCCGCAGAGCTGTCGTCCACTGAAAAACCACACTGGTAACAGTGTCCTTCCGGCCAAGCCGGCGTACTTTCAAACCTGACTCCGTTTACATGCCATTGCGGAGCCAATCCCTTCTTTAATAATTCATTGACAGTGCTGAAATTATTCGCAATGCTCTTTTGATACGATTCCAAACCGATGCGGTCGGTAGGCATAAAAAGTTTTGTCATACGCCGTTATCCCTGCCTCTTATTTTTATTTAATCTATCAAGATACGCGTCATACTGGGCAACCGTCTCCGCGTCAGCCCCACCTCCGATTTTAGTACCAATGATAAGGGCGAGCGAGCTCGCGATAAAGCCCGGTATGAGCTCGAATATATAGGCGGAGAGCCCGCTGTAATACCAGAATATTACCGTAACGAGGCCCACTATGATACTTGATATAGCGCCGGTCTTATTAACGTTGCGGCTGTATAGACAGAAAAGCACCAACGGGCCGAACGATGATCCCAATCCAGCCGCTGCCAACAGAGCGACGGCAAAGACAAGATCAGATTTAAGCGACATTAAAAAGGCAAGAAGCGAGATCACTACCACCGCGGCCCGCTGCAAATTGACTATCTTAGAGTCGTCAATCTCTGCGGCGTAATGCTTTACTATATTGGCCCCAAAAGCCGCGGCGGCAACGATGACGTAGGCGCTCACCGAGGATAATATAGCCGCCATTACCGCGGCCGCGAACAGACCAAGCATGTAGGGAGGAAAGTAATTTTTCCCCATGGCAAAGAATATCTGTTCCGGGTCGCCGATAGACGGGAAAAGATAGGCGCCGATCATCCCCACAAGCACCGCGCCGAAGGTAGAGATACTTACCCACGTAGTGGCGATAAAGGTCGAATCCTTTATCTCACTGCTGTTTTTAATGGACATAAAGCAGGTCAGCACATGCACCATACCGAAGTAACAGAGGCCGACCCCAAGACCTCCAAGCGCGATAGACAGAGCCGGGAAAAATTCAGTCTCGCCGTTTAAAAACTGAAAGAATGCCGGATTCTGTCTCCAAAGACTCTCCACGACCGGCTGATATCCGCCGATTTCAACGAGAACGGCGAGCGGCACGAATAGCAGCGCGATAAACATAATGCTGCCCTGAAAAAGGTTGCTCCAGCTAACCGCCATGTATCCGCCAAGAAAGGTATAAAGGACGACAATGACGAGTCCGATGACGATACCGGTACTGTAGTCAAGGCCAAAGGTCGCGTTAAGCAGCTTGCCGCTTCCGATTATCTCAGCCGAGGCGTTGATTATCATGAAAACTATGATCGCTATCCCCGACACAAGTGCAACGGAACCGCTTTTGTCATTTACGCGCTTCTCAAAATATTCCGTGATCGAATAGACATTATAGACCTCCGTAGCGATGCGCAGACGGTTCGCAACATACATCCAGTTGATCATCGTGCCAAATATCAGTCCGATCATTATCCATATTGAAGAAAAACCACCGGCAAAGGCGGCGCCGGGAAGCCCCATCAGCAGCCATCCGCTCATGTCGGAAGACTCGGCGGATATCGCCGCCACCCACTTGTTGTTCGAACGTCCTGCAAGCGTATAATCCGAATAGGATTTTGCCCGCAGATATGTGATCACGCCTATTGCGATAAGGACTACGATATAAAGAACAAATGTGATAATACTCGCTAACATATTCTCACTACCTCCTAGAAATTGGCCCTCTTATAGAATAGGTAAGATATGACGATACTGCTCCATATCGGTAAAAAGAATACAAACCACTTCCACGCAGGAATCATTTTTCCCCCTCCTTTAATATTTTTTGAATATTACCGCCATATGAAACATATGTTGTTTTATATATTTCAATAATAGACATTAAGTTCAGTCAACAACAAGCCATTATTTTTATTAAATATGCCTGCTATTTCAACAGCTTAAGATAAATGTCAAAATTTATTTTTCCAAAAGCCTTTTTCTATAGTACACTATAGAAAACAAAAGAGGTGGATGATATGAGGATCGGAGCTTTTAGCGAACAGTTCGGCCTGTCTCCAGAGACGATACGCTACTACGTCAATAAGGGTCTGCTGTGTCCTATGATAAAAAATGACCGGTATGACTTCAAAGAAAATGACATTGACGATATGCAGCTGCTATTACGGCTCAAATCCTTCAAATTTTCCATCGTGGAAATACATCGGCTGCTTTCGCTTCGCAGGCTCAGTGGTTTCGACAGCCCCAACGAGCTAAGTGACTATATAAATATTCTCGTTGATCATAAAAAGAAACTCCAGCGCGAAAAACGGGAACTACAGGGAATAATCAGTTCGCTGCAGGACGAAATCGGCAGTTCATCAGGCAAACATTCCTTTAACGCAAAAAGAAAAAACGGCGTGCCGCTACAATTTCTCCAATATCTCGCCTGCCCTTCTTGCAAAGAGAATCTGAGCCTGAGTAACTGCAGCATTGAAAAAGACCAGATATTATCTGGTACGCTAAACTGTGAATGCGGTTTCAGCGCGGTGATAAAGAATGGGATATTGATCGGCCCCTCTGGCGAAATAAGCAAATATGACTGGCCGGATATTGAACGCAATTGCTACCGTCTTATGAACCCCACGCTGGTTTCGTACATGCAGAAAGCCTACCATTGGCTGCTGGACAGGCTTGGACAATGCGATATGGACGGTAAGGTAATACTGGAGGATTTTGTGAACAACTACTGCTTCTGTCATGCAAACTTTGAGGAGATGCCATCTAAAGCGCTCTATATCATCAGTGACAAATATCCCGAAATTGTCGCGATTTATAAAGGGCTCATTGACAAACTGGGATTGGAACAAAAGGTTCTTTATATCGCAGCGGCAAGCGACATGCTGCCGTTAAAGGACGGCTGTGTAGACATGTATATCGACTTCGATTCAGCAAATGAGTATGCCCTTTATCATAAGGGGTACTCGACAGAGGCTCTTGCGCGCTATTTTCACAAAGAAAGCCGCGCGGCAGGAAGTTTTTTCTCCTTCAAGCCGAACAGCTCTGCGGAAAAAGAGCTGCATCGGCAGTTTCCAGAGTCATGGGAGCACAGTTACGACATCTCGTATTTCAAAAGATATCTGAGATCGGTCTGGACAAATATTATTGAAGAAGAATCCATCGGCAATGTTACAGACAGCAACACAGACGAAAAGGCTTCGCTCTATCACATTCCAGGAGAGGTTGGAATGGACGTATATTTCGCAGGGGGCTTCAGAAAAAAAGGACAAAAACCTTTATAACGGCAACTTCATATATCATCGAACATTTGAAAAACAACTGTGGCATGGCAATGAAGAACATCGCCAAAAACTTGAAATCAGCATATTCCACCTCAACGATACAGGCGTGAGTTTGAGGAATTTTCAGGACACCTGTATGCAAAATACCTGGCTATCCCCCTCTTGGCGTCGGGACTGGCAACGCCTTACCATAGTTTTTGACTATTCGCCGAAAATAAGAATTTTATGACAGGCTCATATTTTTAATATCGTATCAGAAACTGTTACCCTTCTTTTCCATGCTCCGGCTCCTGTTTTTTTAAGCCTATTATTTTATCGTCAGCGCGTATGCCCAAGGTCCTGTGCGGCGTTTTCGTAATATCCGTTTTTTCTGGAGATATCGGCGCCAGCTTTTTTTAAAAGCGGTATCCATTTCTCCACCGTCACTTCATCGAAACGGCTGGAGGGCAGGGTTATATTCAAACTTGCCACAACTTGGCCGAGGTGGTTAAAAATTGGCACGCCTATGCCCGCCGTATCGTCGCGGCGTTCCTTATAACTCACCCAATATCCGTCTTTTCTAGTCTTATCCAGGATCTCCTCAATTTTTTTTCTGTCCGTCACGGTATACTCCGTCAATTTTGGAAAACCTGCCAACGATTCCAGCATATCAAGCTCTTTCTTCGTCATACCCGCCATCAAGATGTTTCCGGAAGCTCCCCCGTGCAAATAGTTCGTCTCCCCTATCTTTGCCGAATATCTGATCGACAGATCGCTCTCGACTTTGGCGATGCAGATTTTTTTAAATCCTTTCCTGATAAAAAGAGAAATCGTTTCATTAGTTTCATCTTTTAGTTTTTCCATGAACGGCCTCGCCAAAGCAACTATATCTATTGATGAAATGGCGGCGCTTCCCAAATATATCATGCTGGGGCCAAGGGAATAGAGTTTCGATTTAGGATCCATATCCAGCAGACCGCAATCAATCAGAGTGGACAAAAACCGATACAGCGTAGCGGAAGGCAGATCAAGACGTTCGCTTATCTCCGCGAAATTCATGCTGTTTTTTTCTCCAAATAATTCCAGTATTTTATATGCCTTGAATACGGACATAATGATGGACTTTTTATTTTTAACTTCTTCGCTGTATATGAGATCATCTTTATCTCTCAAGAATTATCAGCCCTTCTGTATAAAATATAATTTTACCAATATCTTTATGATTATAAGGGCATTCTGCCAATGCTTTCAATTAGCTGTTTTTCAAAAAAGTCAACCAAAGAACCCGTATGCTATATTACTATAGCATCACATATAAACAAAAGGAATTTTTGCACGGAGAGGAGTATTTTACCGTTAAACACTATAAATAATATTTAATTCGTACTCTTCAACAGCCTCATGAACGCGCTTAATTCCTCCATACTATCAAGCTTTTGCACACTGTCGCATATTTTTCTTATATTCTCATTTGGAACCGATGTCTTCGCCATATTTTTAAATTTGTCACATAAATCCATATATCCTATCGGAAGTTCGGGGGCGCCCTTAAGACTATATATTGTCTTTACAAATGACGTCCCGTTTTTTAATTCTATGCGTATTTTAGCGCTCCGTCTTTGAGGAAATTCAGCTGCTACCTCTTTGTCGACATATACATGTATGAGGGAGCTTAATTGTGCCCGCCTGTCATCATTAATATTCTCCTCTTTCAAATCGACTATACCAAAAGTACCGTTAATCAGCGCGCTTGCCACACAATACGGCGTGCTGAATCTCGCCTGCTGCGCATCGCACGGGGTTCCTGCGGCGCCTGTTAGGTTAAATGCCACCGGATGGGTCCCGATATCGATCCTTTTGACCTCTTCAGCCATTATATTATGCTCGGAGCACAAAGCCACAGTACCTTCAATCGGCGCATGGGTATGCCTGCAGGTAGGGTAAAGTTTTACATATGTATCTTTTATTTCATAATTCTCTCCAAGACCTTCAAGCATTTTTGCCGCATCAACGTTGTTGTCGGACATCGCGTTAAATAATCCGCTCACACCGCTAAAAGGCGCTTCCGGCGCTGAAAATCCGTTTTTCGCCATCATCGCGGAGTAAATTCCGGCAAAGGCTGCGTGTCCGACCATCGCGCCTTTAGAAGACTGCCCTGAGCGGGTCACCTCCATGAGGCCGGAAGCAAACAGAGCCGATAGGGACAACGCGTTTGCGGCCTGACATGCATTCAGCTGCAAAATCGAAGCGGAGGCAGCCGCGGCCCCCATCGTCCCGCAAACTGCGGACGGGTGAAAACCGTTTTCTATCAGCAGCGGAGACATGATTCTTGCAAAACGATATGCGACATCGTAACCAATGACGACCGCCAGGATTACGCGCCTGCCGCCTATATTGAATTTTTCCGCTAAAGAAAGCGCCGTCGGGATGACGACCGCCCCGGCGTGGGTCCCCGCGTTCCTGTACCCGTCGTCTAATTCCACGGAATGGGCGTAGGCGCAGTTTATAGCCGCCGCCGCCGGAAAAGAGGCTGTCTCTTTTCTTCCAATAATGGTTGAATACCCGCTGTCTCTCATATTTCTTGAGGTATCTATAATCTTGTTGCGATATTCCCAAAGTGAGGAACCTGCCATCGCTGCCGATAATATGTCTATTATCCTTTCTTTAGCGCATTGGACGATGTCACCCGGCAGATCTTCATATTTTGCCCCGGAGGCAAACTGAGATAAGGTCTTCGCGATTACTTCCATTTAACCCATCCTCTATCCACACCCATAGTAAAATATACTGTTATGGCTGCGCTTATTTCAATTTGTCCGCAGCAGCATTCGCTTCGAAATGATCCAAGCGTTCAAACATGTCGCAGCCCAGATCCCAGCGCTCCTGCCCGACTGCTTCGCCGCGACTTAATGCGTTCATCGCCTCTTTAATTTTTTCCGGAGTTGCCGGCAAAGTGTAGATCCTTGCGCCTGTCGCATCATATATCGCATTAAGCACCGCGACATGCCCGCATGATTGATATGATTCAGAACATCCGGTGGAATTTTGAGGTCCATATTCCCGCGGCGTTTCGTTGAAAACTACCTCCGCGTCGTCAGGGATATCGTTTATTGCCGGAATACCGGCTCCCGCCATCGTTCCGTGCCGTTTCATATCTTCATAATTTTCCGTAAGGGCGAAACCGACGCAATGCGACATCCCGCCGAGGGCCTGTCCAGTTACCGCCAGCCTGTTCCCCACGATACCTATGTCAGAGACAATCCGGTAGCGCAGGACCTTCGCTTTGCCGGTTTTCACATCCACCTCCACTTCGGCCAGATTTAGAATAAAATTCTGTCCGACACTGTCAAAACCATGTCCGGTATTTTTATCGATACGTTCGACATCAGAGGGCGATTCATATTTTCCAAAATATTTTGTCGGAATTCCTTCGCTTATCATTTCGGAATAACTGCGAAAAGAGCCGTCCGGCTTACGCATCGCGTCAAGCAGTTTGTCGGCGGCGATTTTGGTAGCCCAGCCGGCCATATGATGGGAACGGCTTGAAGAGGCTGACCCCGTGTTCGGGCATGTTCCCGTATCGTTCTGCACAAGATGTATCTGTTCCGGACGCAGGTTGAGTTCCCGAAGACAGCGATAGGTATGGGCAAGCGTGCCGATATCTGCCCCCTGCCCCATCTCTTCCCACGTGTTGTAGTGCGTCACGCTTCCATCCTCGTTCAGCTCCAAGGCGACCTCCGCGCTGTCATGCGATTTACCAACGTGATAGCCGCCGAAACTTACTCCGACTCCGTATTTTTTATCGGCCGTGTTTTTGCGTTTTGCCTCTTCTTTCCACTGTTTATAATATGGGCGCATCAGATCCATCATTTCCCTCATAGGGTAATTCCTATATGACATGGAATTAGGGGAAAGGTCTCCTTCACGCGCCGCGTTAATGTACCTGAATTCAAACGGATCTATTCCAGCTTCAGCTGCCAGCATGTCCATGAGGCTTTCGCTCGCCATATACGCCTGAGGAGAGCCAAAAGCACGAAAGGCGATGCCGAAATTGCCGTTGCTGAAACACATCTGGGAAAGCCCTCTGATATTCGGGACATTATATGGATACCCCAGGAAACGAATAGTTTTCGTAGTAAGCGTGGTAGAGGCGTCGCTGTACGCCCCATGATCGATACCCATATGGAATTCCAGCGCTGTAATCCTGCCATCTTTATCACAGGCAAGACGCGCGTTAGTATATGACGCGGAACGTTTGCCGGTGTAATGCTGATGTTCCGGATATGACAATGTGAGCGATACAGGCTTGTCAGTCGCCATCGCACAGACGGCGGCCAGAGCGGGCATTTGGGCCGACATCGAATAACCGAAGCTGCCGCCTACGGTATTCTGTACCAGCCGAATTTTTCCCTTTGGGAGGCCGATAGAATCCGCCAGAGCCGCTATATTGCCATATAGATTCTGGCTTTTGCAGTGGATCATCATCACGCCGTCCTCGCCCCAGTATGCCTGGGCAGTGTCTGGTTCGATCGGCAGATGCGGCTGACGGGTGGTTGAGAAGCTGCCTTCAACAGAATATTCGGACACTCTGAATATTTCTCTTGTATCGTCACCCTTAAACAGCGGCTGTTCTATATAAACATTAGGCGACTGCTCGTGTACCCTGATGGCGTCTTTTGCCGCCGCCTCCATAAAGGTCAGATAGGCGGGCAGTTCTTCGTATATAACCTTTACCTTTTCCGCCGCCATGCGCGCCTGTTTCCTTGTATGCGCGGCGACTACGGCGACCACGTCGCCGTAACGGAATATTTTTTTATCGCATATGATGGGATGATCCAGCCCGTCGCTGTAGTAATGCGAACTTCCGAGAGGGGGTATGATGCGCAGAATATTTGAGCCTTTAACATCGGCCGCGGTTATTACCTTTACGACTCCGGGCATATTTTCAGCTTCGTTATATTCTATGCCGAGGATATTCGCGTGATGTACTTTCGCCTGCACGACGGCTAAATGCAGCGCTTCGTCAGACATCTGGGCGGCAAAATCTTCGCCGTAATCACATACGCCAAGGACCTTAGCCAGAGATCCCGGACGGGGGTGGCTGGTGCCGTAGATATCGGCCCCCTCTTCGTGATGATAGGTGATATCCTCCATCGAAGCTTCCCCTCGCATCACGGCCGTGGCTGCCATCACCGAATCGATGATTGGTTTATAACCCGTGCAGCGGCAGATATTACGGTGTTTATTGAACCAGTCGCGCACCTCCTGGCGTGTCGGATTTGGATTGTCCTGCAGCAGGGCCTTAGCCGACATTAAAAAACCGGGCGTGCAGAATCCGCATTGCACCGCGCCATATGTGATAAAAGCCTGCTGGAGCGGATGCAAAGCCTTCGCGGTACCCATCCCCTCCAGAGTTTCAATGGCCGCATGTTCTTTTATATCCTTAGCTTTTTTTATACAGGAACGGACGACATCTCTGTTGACCAGCACCGAACACGATCCGCACTGTCCAGCATTACAGCCTATTTTTACGCTCCTAAGCCCCAGCCGGCGCAAAAGGTCGGCCAGCGTATCGCCTTCCTCAAATGTGACAAATTTAAGAGTTCCGTTGATCATAAAATTTCTTTTTATCATGGTAACAAACATCTCCTTCCGTACTGATGAAAAAGACCTGAAACAACCAAATTTTTCATTTGGGGCAGGATACATTTAAGTGTGATTGTTTTTTATTGTGTAAATTCATCAAGCGTGTCCATTAACATTATTTAGAGTGGAATTCATTCCTCTCTGACATATACGAAGCCGTCCATCAGCCTTCTTGCCGTCCGGCCGATCATGGCGCAGCTGACATCGATACCGTCAGGGAAATGATCAAGCTCCGCCTCGACCTCCATAATCCCAAACGGGTGCCCGATCCGCAGTTTTTTACATCCGTCGCCGCCGCCAGCCACAATCTTATTAACAAGAGTATTCTCAATGTTGGCGGCCACCATCGTGCATACCGCGCCCGTTCCCATATAGGCCTGTATCATACGCCCCATAGAGAAGAGCCTTCCGATAATATCGATATCCTCTTTTTTTATCTCTTTTCCGTCAGGAGTAACGTAATCGACAGGTTCGGTATATATGCCGATCTTAGGCAGCGTTTGGCTATTTTTTGCCGCGTCATCGATATCTTTCGCGAGCCCTATAGTAACCGCGGCCGTTCCGCGTATTATCTCAAGCAGGCGGGTTATGTCTTTGCAGTCGGCTCTGGCCTCAAATTCATAAGGCGATTCCGTCCCCTTCAGGCCAAACTGAGAGGCATGAACAAAAACAACCGGATTTGCCGCATCAACGAAGGAATATTCGTATGTTTTGCCGTCAATTTCAATGGTATCCAGCGGTCTGCCGCTCGGCAGTACCACGCCAGACACCGCACCCTGGGGGTGGTTGAACTCCAGCTGTATCTTTGCTCCGGTGCCGGGAACCCCGTCGATAGAGAAGTCCCCCTCCGTAAGCGCCCGTCCGTTTTTTACCGGTACGCGCGCGTTTATGATCTTTTTTGTGTTCACGTTGTATATCCTAACCCTGGTAATCGGCTCAACGGCTTCAACAAGTCCTTCATCAACAGCAAAGGGACCCACCGCGGAAGAAATATTGCCGCAGTTCATCGTCTTCCCGACTACGGGATGATCGACGCTCACCTGGCCAAAAAAGTAATCGACGTCAGCATCGTCTCTTTCGCTCTTTTTGATTATGGCAACCTTGCTGGTGGATGTGGTCGCACCGCCAAGGCCGTCAATCTGACGAATATCGGGGCTTCCGAAAGCGCTCAAAATCATCCTGTCCCTCAGCGCCTCATCCCGCGGCAGGTCTTTATCGTGAAAGAAAAGCGCGCGGCTGGTTCCGCCCCTCATAATTACGCACGGTATCCTCGTATTTGGTTTCATCATTTGCAGCAGTCCTCCAAAATCATCATATAATCTTTAAAAGTCATCTTCACCGGATTCCTGTAGTGATAGAATTTTTGATACTGTGTATAACTATCCTGGGCTATCTTTTCAAAGTCTTCCCTTGAAGGCTTGAAATCTGACATTTTTACAGTGATGCCGACGTCGCGGATAAGTTTCTCCAATCCATTGACAACGATTTCTCCGACATCGGCAAGAGGTACGCCGCGCACATCCAAATCCATAGCCTCCGCGATGCTGCGATATTTTTCCATCTGCGCCGGAAAATTGAATCTGGCCACGGATGGCATTACAAGAGCGATAGACAGGCCGTGATTGATATGTAACTGGGGTCCCACATGTCTTCCAATGCAGTGCATATTGCCGCATCCGGTGTTATTGAAGGCAAGTCCTCCCATAGCGCTGCCCACTATAAGGTCAAGCGCAGCCTGCCGGTTGCCGCTGTTGCCGTAAACGGCCCGCAAGTTGCGGCTTATAAGCATGATCCCCGAAAGAGAAAGCGCCTCGGTAATGGGATTCGCATTCAGCGCTATGTAAGATTCAAAGCTATGACTGAGCGCATCGATACCGCAGCAGGCGATCTGGCCGCGCGGGCAGCTGTCGATGCTGTTTCCGTCAAGGAAAGTGACCTTTGCCGCCCCCAGCACGCGGTGTCCGACGGTAAATTTAACGTTCTTTTCCTCGTCGTGCACCACCGCCATATTTGTTACTTCAGCGGAGGTTCCCGCCGTCGTTGGAATGGTAAAAAGCGTCATCGGCGGTATCGAGTATTTCTCATACCCGGCCCAATCCGGCCCCTTGCCTCCGTTTGTGGCGAGGACGCTGGCCAGCTTGCATATGTCCATGACGCTGCCGCCGCCAACCGCGATCATTAAATTACAGGCGTTTTTCAGCAGTATCTCGCAGACCGTGTCGACGTTGCGCAGCGGAGCCTCTTCTTCCGCCTCATTCCATATAAGATAGGGACATTCGCTCTTTTTAACATAGTCGATACAGTTTGCATAAAACTTTGTTTTGCTGACGTTTGGGTCGGAAACGATCAGAATTTTTTCGCCGCCGCAGGCTTTTATCTCCTCGGGAAGCTGTTCTATACAGTTCGTTCCCACGACCATTCTCGTATGATTCTCATAGTAGGTGTTTTTTTGGTGATAAAACATGGAATATCTCCTTTACTCGCAAACCTGTATTCCACATCACATGAGCACGCTTGGGAGCCATGTGACCATAGGCGCCGTGGCGCAGACGATCAGCAATCCTACGAGCATGACATAGAAAAAAGGCATTATGTTTTTGATAACATCCGGAATCTCAACCTCGAATATACGCCCGGCTATATACAATGACGCCGCCATCGGGGGAGTGATCATCCCGATCGCTAGATTGGCTACCGTCATGGCGCCAAAGAATACTGGGTCTATGCCAAACTTCAACGCTATCGGGTGAAGGATCGGGGCAAGCATAACGATGGCGGATGATCCGTTTTCGATCATACCCGCAAAGATATAGATAACATTTACCACAAGCAGGAACTGCCAGGGAGCGCTGAGGTTCTGCACCGCCATCGCGGCAAGGCGTTCGGGAATCTGTTCTCTGGTAAGGACAAAGCTGAGACAGGATACATTGCCGATTATAATTATTATCGTCGCCGCCGCGACGCCGCTGGCCAGCAATATCCGGGGCAGGTCCTTAACTTTAATGCTCTTGCTCCAGAACATCCCCACCAGCAGTGCGTAAAATACGGCGGCCCCGCCGGCTTCCGTGGGGGTAAATACCCCGGAATATATGCCTCCCAGTATAATTACCGGGGTAACCAAAGCGGGAATCGAAACAACAAAATTTTTGGCGAGAGTGTCAAGAGAGAAAGGGATAACCGTTCCATAATTATATTTCTTACATATATAGAATTCATATACCATCAGGCAAAGGCCAAATATAACACCCGGCCATACGCCGGCTAAAAGAAGCTCTCCGACAGAGGTATTAGTTGTGACTCCATATACGACCATTGTGATGCTCGGCGGTATCAGCGAACCGAGAGGCCCCGCCGCGGCGACCGAACAGGCGCTGAAGACCGGAGGATAACCGTCATCTTTCATCCCCTTAGCCATTACTGAAGAGATGGCGGAGGTCGTCGCCGGACCTGAACCGGAGACGGCGCCGAAAAACATACAGGCCAGCGTCGCGATAATCGCCATAGATCCCCGCATCGAGCCGGCCAGCGACTTCGCGAGATTTACCAGCGCCTGAGAAATCTTCCCCTCATACATGAGGTCACCGGCTAATATGAAGAGCGGTATCGCTATCAACTCGAAAGAATTTATTCCGTTAAATGTTCTCTGCGCAAGAACTATCAGGTAACGCAGATTGTCCGTATAGAAAAAATAGGAGACGGCCGTAAGTCCCAATGAAAACGCTATCGGCAGACCTACAAGCAAAAACACGACCAGACACAGAACTAGAAATGCACCTATACTCATTTATAATCACCTCAATACTTCTTAGAAAGATTTTTTATTGTCACGGACGTGTTTTTTAGCTCAAAGAGAAACATAGACAAAAAACCAACTGGAAGGATTATATAGACATATAAAATGGGCATTCTCACCGTGAGACATGAGGTGCCGATACTGTTCAGGCAAAAGAACACCGTCTGCTTAAAGATGACGGCGAAAAAAAACAGCGCCAAAACCTGAGCGAACAGCTTTACGGAGTTTTTCAGCAGAGGCTTGCGCTCAAGAAGATAGGGCATTATGTCGACCGCCAGATGCTGTCTGTCATGCGTCGCCTTAGCACTTGCCACCATCGTAAGCCAGACAAAATTATACCGGCAGAACTCTTCGCTCCACGGTGCCGGAAGATGGAGCGCAAATCTATTGATAATTTGAAAACCAATCAGCAGGCACATACTGCCCATTAAGACCCACGTCAGAAAATTTATTACCTTATACCACTTTTCAAGGATACACCAAGCCATACACGTCAGCTCCTCTTGTGTTATTGTGTTGACGTTTAACCAAACTACACGGCTGTAAGATCAGAGTCCGATCAGATTTGACTGTAATATGATAAGGTGGTGTCTGCATACAACATCATGCAGACACCGTAATATTGATGTTATCACTGTTTTTGTATTCTATTGAAAATCTCCATAACAACGGAAAACTGCGGGTCCTTATATACCGGGGCGCAGACCTCTTTCCATTTTTCGAGCTCAGTCTTATTGAGTTCTATCACCTTACCGCCGCCTTTGACAAAGCCATCATACGATGTTTGGGTATCTTTCACGTGATAGGCTCTCTCCGCCTTTGTCGCGCCCAGCGCCGCGCGTTCGATTATATTCTGCTGTTCCGGGGTAAGCGACTTCCACAGCTGCATGCTCATTATGAAAGGCTGTGTGTTGAAGTTCATGTTGATTTTCGTAAAATACTTGCCCACCTCAAACATTTTGGATGCGTAAATATTATTTATCGTCTGAGTTTGAGCGTCTACCGTCCCTAACTGCAGCGCGGAATAAACCTCGCCGAACGACATAGGCGTCGTAACTGTGCCAAGCGCTTTGCTCAAAGCCGCGTAGCTGGGCCCTTCCTGGATTCTAAGCTTTTTCCCTTTTATATCCGCTGGCGTGCGTATCGGCATTCTTGAATGAACCTCGGCAAGGCCGTTTCTCCAAAACGCCAATACCTTTATACCCTTTGATTCGACAGATGCTTTTAGCTCGTCGCCGATCGGCCCGTCAAGGACCTTGTCTGAATGATCCCAATCTCTGAAACAATACGGCATCGTCAAGACGCCGAACTTCGGCGAATAGGCCTCGAGAATGATCGAAAATACGGACGCGAAGTCCATTGTGCCCATAGAGCAGCTCTCCGCCAGCGCGGATGCTTTTCCCATCGTTCCGTTGGAAAAGATCGTAACTTCCATCTCTCCTTTGGAATATTCTTTGACTAATTTGGCAAATTCCACCGCGCCGATGTGATAAGGATGTATTTCCGGCTGTTCGTGCGCCAGCTGAAGCTTCATCACAGCCTCTGCCTGGTTCACTGTGACTCCCCAAAATGCTATGCACAAAGCGCAGCAAAACATAAAAACACTTTTTTTCATTTTTACCCTCCTAAACATCTACGTGCTCTCATTAAAAATACTGACGACGCTCCCCCATATTGCAAGATAAAAATAATATTCTAAAGTTACTTCTCTTCTAATCACCACCTTTTATCACTATCCGGAATAAATTTCGTATTTCGATAATAAAAATACTAACATCAACGCACAATGTTGTCAACGCGGCGCAAAGCGTTTTGATAATTCATTTTTTAATTTTTTTATATACAAAGGATAATTTTAGAAGGTTTTATTTATTTTATTGTAATATATAAAAGGCTATCCTGTAATATTACAAAGTAATAATCAGAATAGCCTAAAGAAGTCCCGTCATTGATCTCAACAGTAAAGCAGCTAATGAAATGTTAGAACACCTAGAATATTTTTTATCATGAAAAAGAAAACAGCGGAATTATGCCATCGCTTTCATCCCATACCGGCGCGTCCTAAAACTTAGCTCCGCCCCCAAAACTCCGGCTTTCTCTTTTCAAAGAAGGCCTTTACTCCCTCTTTGCAGTCTTCACCGATTATCAGAGCGGCCTGGATATCCTCCTCGGCGCGAAGGATATCTTCCAGCTCTTTACCGCCGTTCAGCAGTTTTTTGGTCTGCGCGAGCGCCAGCGACGGCTGTTTCGCGAGGCGCGCGGCGAGGGCGGCGGTCTCTTCGCGCAGCTCTCCCTCTTCGGCAAGCGCCGTCACCAGCCCCAGCGCCTGCGCCTCCTCCGCGGAGAGCGTCTCCGGCAGCATCATCAGCCTTTTCGCGGTCTGAGGGCCCACAAGGCGCGGCAGCAGCAGATTGCCGCCGCAGTCGGATATGAGTCCGATGGAGGAGAAGGCCTGGGTAAACTTCGCCCGCTTCGAGGCGCAGACAAAGTCGCAGGCGAGCGCGATATTAAAACCGGCGCCGGCCGCCGCGCCGCCGACCATCGCGATAAAGGGCTTCCGGGAGCGCATGACCGCCGCCGTTATCTCCCCGGCGGCACGTACATATTCGCGCGCCGCCTCATAATCTGACAGCTCTAATATCGTGCGCAGGTCGCCGCCGGCGCAGAAGGCCTTTCCCTCGCCACAGAGCACGACGACGCGAATGTCGTTATCGTCCTCGCACTCCGCAAGCGCCGCCTTGAGCGCGGCGCACAGCCCTACGGTCAGGGAATTGAGCGACTCCGGCCTGTTCATCGTCACACAGGCGACAGGCCCCTCTTTCTTTATGATAACTGTATTCTCTTTCATTGTTTCGTACCTCCTGTTATTCAAAGGTTCCCTTAACTAGCGGCCTGCCGCCGGACATCATCTTTCTGCCGCGCGCGAAGAGCGTATCAAGGACGAGGCCGTCGGCCTCCAGCAGGATCAGGTCCGCGTCATACCCCTCTTTTATATGCCCCTTGCCCGGCAGCTTACAATGGTCGGCGGCAGTCGTCGAGACGACGCGCACCATGGTCTCAAATGGGAGGTCATAGTTCTTCACCGTACTGCGCAGGGTCTCGAAGATAGAGGTAACGCGCCCGATAGTGAGTCCCGTGAGGTTTCCCGCCTCGTCGAAGGCCGGCATAGAGCCCTGCCCGTCGGAGGAAAATGAGATGCGCTCCGCGGGGACGCCCGCCGCAAGCAGCTCGGAGAGCGCGCGGCCGCATTCCACCTCGCCCTCTTCAAGGAACTGCGGCGTCGTGCTCGTCGTGAGGTCTACATAGCCGCCCATCGCTCCGTAGCGGCAGGCCTCTTTGAACAGTTCGGGATTACGGTTCATATGCGTGGGGATGAACTGCGACGGCGGTATCTCCGTCTTGGCGGCGCGGAAGAGGTAATCCAGCCCCGAGGGCGCGTCCCCGAGATGCACGTTTACGACTCCCGATTTGCCGGAGAGCATCCCGCCGACACGCGCCGCCGCCGCAAGCCTCATAAATTCCTCAAATGTCGGCTGCGATGAGCGGTGGTCGGAGAGGGCCACCTCGCCGACGCCGATGACCGATTCAAGCAGCGCGATATCGTCGCGGACGCCGCCGCAGAGGCTCTTGACCGGCAGCTGGTAGGAGCCGGTCATCGCCCAGGCGCTCATGCCCTCGGCGCGTATCGCGTTCGTCTTTGCGATGAGGGCTCCCGTGCTGCGCGTCACGTCGTCGGTGCCAAGCAGACCGACGACCGTCGTCACGCCGCCCTTTATCATATCGGAGAGGACGAGTTCGGGCGTGCGCGTGGCAAAACCGCCCTCGCCTCCGCCGCCGGTGACGTGCACATGTCCGTCGACGATTCCGGGGATGAGGATTTTCCCCGCGGCGTCGATTATTTCCAAATCTGGCAAGGTCGCCTCGGCGGGGAAATTTTTACCGAGCCAGGCGATCTTATCGTGGGATATCAGCAGGGAAGAGATGCCGAGTGGTTCAGGAGCATAAATATCTGCGTTTTTTATAAGTATAAACATATTTCATGCCTCTTTTGCTTTTTTGTTTTTATTATATAATATAAAATATCATTTTATATGAGATATTTAAAAATACATATCACAATGGAGGAATTGTAATCATGGCGCAAAACAGGACACGGTGGATACCGGATACCTACATTATCATCTTTTTTGTCGTTCTCTTCGCCGCGCTTTTGACATGGACCGTACCGGTGGGAAAGTTTGAGACTCACGAGATAACTTACACTATGGGCAGCTCCGAGAAGAGCCGCAGCGTGCTCGTGCCGGAGTCGTTCCAGTATGAGCTCGGCAAAGACGGCAAGCCTGTAATGAACGGCGTAAAGCTCTTCGAGCCCTACGGAGAGACCGGCGTCCTCAACTATGCATTTGAGGGGCTCGTCTCGGGAGACAAATGGGGCTCGGCCGTCGGCGTCGTCGCCTTCATCCTCATCGTCGGCGGTGCCTTCGGCATCGTCCTCCGAACCGGCGCGATTGAATCGGGTATGAAGCGCATGATAAAGAAGACAAAGGGCATGGATACGCTGATAATCCCCGTGCTTTTCTTTCTTTTCTCTCTCGGCGGAGCCGTCTTCGGCATGGGCGAGGAGGCTATCCCCTTTGTTTTTATCGTCGTCCCCGTTGTGATCGCGCTCGGCTACGACTCGATAGTGGCAGTGATGATCACCTACTGCGCGACACAGATCGGCTTCGGCGCTTCGTGGATGAACCCCTTCAGCGTCGCGATCGCGCAGGGCATCGCGCAGATACCGGTGCTCTCCGGCTCCGGCTTCCGCATCTTCATGTGGTTCTTCTTCACCCTGCTCGGCATGCTCTATACCTGGCGCTACGCAGTAAAGATACGCAAAGATCCCTCTCTTTCGCCGGTCCGTGAATCCGACAACTATTTCCGCGAAGAGCTGGAAGCGGCGGGCGAGACGGACGAGAGGTTCGGCCTCGGCGACATTCTCGTGATCCTCACGATCGCGCTCGGCATGGTCTGGACCATCTGGGGCGTCGTCGAAAAAGGATACTTTATACCGGAGATAGCTTCGCAGTTTTTCGTCATGGGCCTCGTCTCCGGCATCATCGGCGTCATATTCAAACTCAACGGTATGAGGGTCAACGATATCGCCGTCTCCTTCAGAGCGGGAGCATCCGACCTTCTCGGCGCGGCAATCGTCGTCGGCATGGCAAAGGGCATCATCCTCGTGCTCGGCGGAGATTCGCCGACGGTGCCGACGGTGCTTAACACCGTGCTCCACAATGTCGGGCTGATGATCTCCGGACTCTCGCCGGTGATCTCTGCCTGGCTGATGTATCTCTTCCAGTCGGTATTCAACTTCTTCGTCGTCTCCGGTTCCGGACAGGCAGCGCTGACGATGCCTCTGATGGCGCCGCTCGCGGATATCGCCGGCGTAACGCGTCAGGTCGCGGTGCTCGCCTTCCAGCTCGGCGACGGCTTCACGAACCTCATCGTCCCGACCTCGGCGGTCATGATGGCCTCGATCGGCGCCGCCCGCATCGACTGGGCCACCTGGGCGAAATGGCAGATAAAGTTCCAGGGCATTCTCTTCCTCTGCGGTTCTCTCTTTGTCATCGCAGCCGTCGTCGTCGGATTTAATTAAAAATAAAACGCAGCTCTGCTTCGGGGAGCCTTTTCGCGCGAAAGGCTCCTTTTTAATGATTTTTGTTCTTAATAAAACAAGGTATTAAAGGCGAACCTGCGTCAAAATTATAATGCTATGCCGTATTTGGCAATAAAACATACCTAAAAATGGATAACTTTCTTTCTTGACCGTTATCAGCCGCAGTGCTATATTTTCACAAGATAGAGTATCTTTTATTAACTCTTTAGAGAGGTGATTTTTTATGTTGACGTTTTTTATTGCACTTTTAACGTTGGTTGTAGGGTTTTTGACATATTCGGTCGTCGTGGAAAGGCTTCTGCCTCCTGACGACAGAGAGACGCCCGCAATCGCCCATCCGGACGGCGTCGACTATCTGCCGCTCCCCATATGGAAATCCTTCCTCATCCAGCTGCTGAACATCGCGGGATTAGGACCTATCTTCGGCGCCCTCTCCGGCGCTCTCTGGGGACCGGTCGTCTACTTCTGGATCGTCTTCGGTACGATTTTCGCCGGCGGCGTGCATGACTATTTCTCCGGTATGCTCTCGGAGCGCCATAACGGCGCGAGCATCTCCGAAATAGTCGGAATCTACCTCGGCCCGCAGATGAAGACGGTCATGCGTATCTTCGCGGTGGTGCTGCTGGTACTCGTTGGAACGACATTCTCGACGGGACCGGCCGGACTTCTGGCGCTTCTTACGCCAAAATCGCTCAACGTCACCTTCTGGCTGGCAATCATTCTTGTCTATTATTTCCTCGCCACGCTCCTGCCGATAGACAAGATAATAGGGCGCTTCTACCCCTTCTTCGGCGCGGCGCTGATCGTCATGTGCGTGGGAGTCGGCGGCGGCCTTGTGGTACGGGGATATGAGCTGCCGGAGATGTGGAACAGCTTCGCGAACCTCCATCCGCGCGCGCTTCCAATATGGCCGCTGATGTTTATCACCGTCGCCTGCGGAGCGATTTCTGGCTTCCACGCGACACAGTCGCCGATGATGGCGCGCTGCATAACGAGCGAATATCAGGGACGCAAGGTATTCTACGGAGCGATGGTCGCCGAAGGCGTCATCGCGCTGATATGGGCCGCAGCCGGCGTCAGCGTTTACAACGGCACACAGGGACTTTGGGACGCGACCACCAGCCTCGCCGGACAGTCGGCGCTCGTTTATGACATCTGCATCAGGGTGCTCGGCCCCGTGGGCGGCGTGCTCGCGATGATCGGCGTCATCGTCTGCCCGATAACATCCGGCGACACCGCATTCCGCTCCGCGCGACTCACGCTTGCCGACTGGTTCGGCATCGACCAGAAGCCTCGCACGAAGCGTCTGCTGCTCTCCGTCCCGCTCCTTCTCTGCGGCGCGCTGCTTTCAAATATGAACTTCCAGGTCATCTGGCGCTACTTCTCATGGTCAAACCAGACCCTCGCGATGATCGCCCTCTGGGCGGCAGCGGTGTTCCTCTGCAAGGTACACCACAACTTCTGGCCGCTCGCGATACCAGCGACCTTCATGTCGGCTGTATCAAGTACATATATCCTTGTGGCCCCCGAAGGTTTCGGCCCGATGATCTCAAAGATGGTCTCCGGCGAGACCCTCACGGGAGCGGCGGCGATCGACGCGGCCGCCAAGGTCGGCTATCCAGTCGGCATCGCTTTCGCCGCGCTCTGCTTCGCGATCTTCTGGTTCAAATGCATCCGCACCAACGCCGCTGAATAAGAACAGGGCATATACGACAGCGATATAAAAAACCTGACCCCGGCCCGTTACTAGGCCGGGGTTTATAACAGGCAAATTTGCTTACCTTTTCAATAATTCAGCTGTTTTTTTAGTTAAACCATGGTTTTTACGCTTTTGCCGCCGGCCTTAACTCTGTAAACTTAACGTTATAATAAGTTTATATATAAATATCGCTTATAGGAGTGGACAAAATGATCGACAAAAAAGCGGCAGCAGACCATAAAATAACCGAACTCATCGCCGAGCGCTGGAGCCCGCGCGCCTTCTCAGATAAAAAACTCGAACCGGAAAAGATACTCTCCCTCTTCGAAGCGGCGCGCTGGGCCCCCTCCGCCTTCAACGAACAGCCTTGGCGCTTCATCACAGCCTTCAAGAGCGACCCGCAGGAATTTGAGAAGATGCTCTCCTGCCTCGCAAAATCCAATCAGGTATGGGCAAAGAGGGCGCAGATGCTTATCATTCTCGTAGTAAAAAATAAATTCGACTACAACGGTAAGCCTAACCGCTGGGCCATGCATGACTGCGGGCTCGCGCTGGAAAACCTTCTGCTTGAGGCCGCCGCGCAGGGCCTGCAGGGACATCCGATGGCAGGATTCTCCACGGACGCCGTACGCGAAACTTACGGCGTGCCCGAAGACTACGAACCGCTGGCCGCCGTCGCCGTAGGTTACGTGGGAGAACCGGAGCTGCTTGAGGGCGAGCTCAGAGACCGCGAGCTTGACAAGCGCGAACGCCTGCCGCTGGACGGCTTCGTCTTCGAGGGTAAATGGCGGCAGCCAATCAAAAAATAGGGCCTTCGGCGAACAAGCATATTCTTAAGTGACGCAGTAGGCTGCGTCACTTTTTGTCTTTAAAGCCGCGCTTGGGTATAATATAAAAAAACAGGATTGATGGAAGGCGAGAATGTATGAAGATAGTGAAGGCCGTCCTCGTGGCGATGGCATTGGTGATCATCGCCGCCCCGCTCCCCTCGGAGGCGCTGATTTCGCATGCGGAGGCTAAGAGGATATGGAACAAGGTGGCGGAACCGACGGCGCTGACCGCGTTGCCGTTTTATATAAAAGACGAAAAGACGCCGAACGCCTGGGTGACAAACGGAGAATCCGTAACGGTAACCACCGGCCTGCTGGATATACTCGACACCGAGGCCGAGCTTTACGCCGTATTCGCCCATGAGGCGGGACACGTCAAACTCAACCATCTCCACAAAAGCGCCTCACGCAGCGCCGGACTCTCAATCGCGGCGGCGGTCCTCGGACAGCTGCTGGGCGGTAATATTGCCGGCACCGCCGTCAATGTCGGCGCTAACCTTGTAAATTCGGGCTGGAGCCGCGAACAGGAGATCGAGGCGGACGACTACTCCGTGGAGCTCGCCGTCAAAATGGGAGAGGACCCCGTCGGCATGTACAGCGCGATCAGTAAGCTCGCGAAAATAAACAATACTCAGCCAAGCGGCTTCAATTCACACCCGCCGGACGACCGCCGGCTCACCCACATAAAAAACAAAATCCTCGAACTAAAGCCCCACGCCAAGTTCCCGGAAAATTAGGACTTACGACTTACATAGAGGCCCCTGATAAAACCGCGAATTTATCAGGGGCCGTCGTCAATACAAAACAGCCGCAGCGTGCGAAAGATAACTCTCAGCACGCCGGGCAAAAACTTTATGTCAGCGTCATATAATCGGGAATCAGGCCTTTACGTAGGAGCAGACATACTGCACGGGCACGTAGCAGCGGAAACCGAACTTGCTGTTCGCCGGTATATTGAAGGTCTCGCCAGCCTTGAGCTCCTGCCACTCGGAGGAACCGGGAAGCAGCACCTGGCAGACGCCATCGGTGAGATCCATGATCTCCGCGTCGCCCGTTCCGAACTCATACTCGCCTGGGAGGAAGAGGCCGAGCGTTTTGCGGTCGCCGTTTTCCATATAAACAGTGTGGCTGACTACTTTTCCGTCAAAATATACATTCGCCTTAGCTATCGCTGTTACATTTTCCAACTTTTCGATCATTATAAAACCCTCCTGAAAGTTTTTGCCTGTGGACAAAATACGCCAGGCGGCTCCCAACCTTTACGCCTCCGCTCAAACAAACCGGCAGACGGTGAGAACGAACGGATGCTCCGCCCCTTAAAGACATATTTAATCAACGGCTTACCATAAATGATAGTGTTCTTTTTGGCATAAGTCCAGTAAAATAAATAATTATGACCGCTAACATCATATAAGACGAGGGAAGGCTTCGGAATGTCCTTTTACTATATATTTCAAAACGGTAAAATAATCCTCAAAGAAGACGGCGCCATACCGGAGGCGGCGGAGATCGACGGACTCAGGCAAAACTTTCTCAACTCCGGATACGTCGACAAAGAGGATAAAGAGGGAGATCATTGGGCGGAGCTTGAAGTAACAGCGGAACTGCCAAAGGGATTTACCGCCGGCGAACGGCGCGGCTGCTGGACGGCTGTCGGCGAGGAGCAATTCTTCCGTATCGGCAAAGCCTTTCACTACATGGACTGGCAGCGGCTCCACAAATACTGCGGTAAATGCGGCGCGGAGAACTCCTTCGACCCCGAAGAGGGGGCGATGAAGTGTCCCGCGTGCGGCGAACTCTTCTACCCAGTCATCTCGCCCGCAATCATCGTCTGTGTTGAAAAAGAGGGAAAGATCCTGCTTGGCCACGGCGTCAACTTTCCCGCAGGGCGCTACAGCGTGCTCGCGGGCTTCGTAGAACCGGGAGAGAGCCTTGAAGAATGCGTCGCGCGCGAAGTCTACGAGGAATCCAGAATCCGCGTCAAAAACATAAAATACTTCACCAGCCAGCCCTGGCCCTTTCCGCGTTCGCTGATGCTAGGCTTCATTGCCGAATGGGAGTCGGGCGACATCTGCCCCGATACCACCGAAGTCACAGACGTCCGCTGGTTCGCCCCCCACGAGATACCGGAATATTACCGCGGTATCAGTATCTCCGCAAAACTCATAGAGGATTTTATCAAGAGACATACAAAATACTGATGGCGCGGCCTCCCATCATTGGGAGAATAAGAGAGGAAGGTGTGTGATAAGATGTTTGGTTCAAAGGGACTCATCGAGATATACACCGGAGACGGCAAGGGCAAGACGACCGCCGCCCTGGGGCTGGCTGTGCGCGCCTGCGGCCACGGCGCGCGCGTCGCGATCGTACAGTTTATGAAGGGCTGGGCGCGGTATGGCGAGCTCACCGCCGTCAAACACCTGCCGGGAGTGACGCTGATCCACACCGGACGCGAAAAATGTATCTTCCGCGGAGACGAAACGAACGAAGACTTCACAGAGGCGGCGCGCGGACTCAAAGAGGCGGAAAAATTCATCACCTCATGCGAATATGATCTCGTGATATTGGATGAGATCAACGTGGCGATAGACTTCGGGCTTGTTGACGCCGACGACGTGGCGGAGCTGCTTCGCGGCAAACCGGAAAAGACCGAAATTGTGCTAACGGGGAGAAACGCGCCAAAATCGCTGCTTGACATGGCCGATCTTGTCAGCGAAATGAAAGAGATCAAACACCCCTACCGCCGGGGAATCACCGCGCGCAAAGGCATCGAATATTAAAAAACGCTGATTTTAAACTTGACAAAATTAGAGAAAAGCTTTAAACTAAAATTGTTTTAAATAACTGGATTGATTTTAGAAATAACACTAAAAGAAAAGGCATAAAAATTTCAAGGAGGAAATCAGATCATGTCAACAACACAGGAAAATTTCGCAACCGCATTCGCAGGAGAATCACAGGCCAACCGTAAGTACCTCATGTTCGCCGAACAGGCGGAGAAAGACGGATTCGCCGGCGTAGCCAAGCTCTTCCGCGCCACCGCGGCGGCAGAGACCATCCACGCCTTCGCCGAGTTCAGAGCCAAGGGCGGAGTCGGCACCACAGCGGATAACCTCCAGGCAGGTATCGACGGAGAGACCTACGAATTCTCAGAGATGTACCCCCCGATGATCGAACAGGCAAAGGCCGAAGGCAACACAGAGGCCGCCCGTATCTTCCACTATGCTAACGAGGCCGAGAAGGTACACGCTAAACTCTACAAAGAGGCGCTATCCGATATAAGCAACACCGACGCCGACTATTACCTCTGCCCCATCTGCGGATTCATCCACAAGGGCGAGACCAGCAGCCCCTGTCCCATCTGCGGCGCGAAACCCTCGATTTTCAAGAAGTTCTAGCAAAAGGAGACCGGTAAAATACAGATACAATCTGACGCCGGATAAATAAGCAAACAAGCGGGGCGGGAATTTCGATTCCCGCCCCGCTGTCTGTCAATCCTCCGAAATCCCGCCCGCCGTGCCCACGGTCTTGACCGCGTCAATATAAACAGCCGTTTCCGCGATCAAAAATTCACCTTGCGCGCCGGGCCGATTGGCAGTGCCGGACGTTCCCTATACTCACCGGCGGCGCTGTGCCCACGCTGAGGATACCACTTGGACGGCCTCTTAGGAGCACCGAAATTATCGGCTGAGCCGATGACGAGGCGTCCGAATTCGCGATTCAGGGAGTCGGTCACGGTGGCCGCCTGCATGAACCGCCCCTCCCGTGTCTCCGAGCACCCCTCCTCGTCAAACAGCTGCCTCTGGACCCCGCAGCTCACGTCGGTGAAGTCATAGAGAATCACTCCCGCTTTTTTATAGGCGCAGCCCTCCCGATATATACCGGCGAGCATCTCACGAGCCGCCGATAAAAAATCGCAGTCCAGCGAACGCGGAGATGAAAAAGAGCGCTCATCTTCGCGCGCATAAAAATTTTCCTCGCGGAAACGGCTCGTCGTTATAAATATTCCCATACGTGATGCGCGCTGTTTTGCCTCGCGCAGCTGCCGCGCTGCGCAAAGAGTGAAATATGAGACAGCCTCCAGCAGCTCGTCATAGGAAAAAACCGCGTCGCCAAAAGAGCGGGAGACCTGGATGGACTTTGGCGCGCGCCGTCCTCCCGAAAGAAGATGCACCGGATAGCCGCGCAGCTCCCAGGCCGTATAGAGGGCGTTCACCGAAAAAGACCTTTTAAGAAACAGGTCATCCGCCGCTGCGAAATCGGCGGCATTCAAAATACGGTGATAAAGATTAAGGCGTTTAGCCATACGCCTGCCGACACCCCAGATATCGCCGACCTCAAACTGCGCCATCCACTCGGGATCGGAATATAGCTCCCGTTTAAGCCAGAATACCCCGCCGTCAGTATGCTTGGCACAGTGAGAGGCCAGCTTTGCCAGCGTTTTGGTAGAAGAGATACCCACCGAGACAGGTATTGAACAATGCCTCAATATATCCGCCCGTAGCTCCCGGCAATAGGCCACGGGGTCCTTTACGGAAGATATCGCAAGATTTATAAACGCCTCGTCTATCGAATAGACCTCCGTCACATCGCTGAATCTCGCAAGACGCGACATCACCTCGGAGGAAATTTTATTATAAAGCGAAAGGCGGCCGCTGAGCACCACGACGCCGGCGCGCTCCAGCAATCCCCTGACCTTGAAATACGGCTCGCCCATCGGCACCCCCATAGCCTTCACCTCATTGGAACGAGCCACTATACAGCCGTCGTTGCCGCTCAGAACGACAACAGGGCGCGATACAAGCGACGGGTCTTCCCTCCGCTCACAGGAGACAAAAAAATTATTACAGTCACATAACCCGACTGAACGCGAAGCAGATACACACACGTAACATCAGCTCCTTATATAAAACTTAACAATATACTATATTTTGCAACGAATTAAATGTCAACCATATGTAAACTATAACATCAAAAACATCTCACTTCTTTTCACACAATATTGTAAAAAGGGCTTGTCAAAGCAGGTTTTATGGAATAGTATATACAGCATTCCATTATTACAAAAATGGATAGAAGTTTTTAAATAAATGTTTGGAAGGAACTTAAAATGACCGACAAAAAAATAAAATTACCTTTATTAACAATAGGTAAACATCAGCCCAAATATCCCATCATACAGGGCGGAATGGGTATAATGATCTCCGGTCCAAGACTGGCGAGTGCCGTGGCCGCCGCCGGCTGCGTCGGAACCATCGCTTCGGTGGGGATATCGGCCTCATCCTCCGACTTTGATCTGAGCACCGGCGCCAAAGTAATCGATGAAAATAACCATAAAATACTGGCACGCTACATAAAAGAGGCAAAAGAGGCTTCAAACGGCGGCGTCATCGTGGTAAACTGCATGTGCGCACTCAGCGACTACGAACAGCTTGTACGCACCTCATGCGAAGCAGGGGCGGACATCATCATCTCCGGCGCCGGACTGCCGCTCAAATTGCCGCTGCTGGCGGAGGGTTACCCCGACACGGCTCTCGTACCGATAGTTAGCAGCGTGAAGGCCGCGAACCTGATTCTCAACCGCTGGCTCAAGCATTACAACAGGCTCCCGGATGCTTTTGTCGTCGAGACTCCCAATACCGCAGGCGGACACCTCGGAGCGCGCGACGAGGAACAGGCGCTTAACGATAATCTCTCGCTAAAAGAGGTCGTCCCCGCGTTGGTAAAATATCTGAAGGAGCTCGGCCACAACATTCCGGTGATATCTGCCGGCGGCATCTGGGACGGGAATGACATGCGCGAAGCCTTCGAGATGGGCGCAAGCGGCGTCCAAATGGGCACACGCTTCGCCGCCACCGAAGAGGGCGACGCCTCCGACCGCTTCAAGCAGGCCTATATAGAGGCGGAAGAAAAAGACGTCGTCCTAATAAAAAGCCCCTGCGGCCTTCCGGGACGCGCAATAATGAGCCCCCTCGTCGAGCGATATTTCGCGGGCGCCCTCGAAAAGGTGAGCTGCCGCGCCAACTGCCTTTCGCACTGCATCTGCCGCCTCCAGCATGAGTCCTTCTGTATCGCGGACGCCCTCGTGTGTGCCTATCAGGGAGACTGGGAAAACGGCCTCTTCTTCTGCGGCAGCAACGTTTCACAGGTGAAATCGATCGTTAAGGTAAAAGATTTGATAAAGGAACTCCTCAGAGATTTTAAACTGCCTGAGCTTGAGGCGGCACATTAAAAACAGCGGTCCGGCACTAGCGCCGGACTTTTTCATCCCCGCTCAACACAAAGAAGCAGCCCAAAGAGAAAATTTCTCCTTGAGCTGCTTCTTTTAACTATACAGAAACGATCAGAACTCCTGGCACATCACATAACAGCTTCCCATAAAACAAAACAAGAGAGGGAAGTCTCACTTGACTTCCCTCTCCCGCTTAAATTAATTCCGGCAAGACCTACTCTGATACACAAACTAGCCGACTCGCACAAAAGGCAGAACCGGCCTTTTGGCTCCCTGGCCAT